>JAGMEL010000188.1 GCA_023128195.1 Caldifarciminota bacterium
ACATTGGCTACTGCAGCAGCAGAACGCGGCGCGACATTTTTTATTTTAAATCCGTTAGATGAAGTTGTAATGAATTCGGTTTATGCAGCAAAGGTATTATTCAAGGGAGATATATCATCTCTGCACACGCGAGCACGGGTCACTTTTGAAAGAAAAAGTAAAAATTTGAAGGAGGCAATAATCTATGGTGATGATAAATTGAGTGCAGAGCTAGCCAAAAAATTACTCGATTCTGGAACACCTGCACAAGAATTAATTGATAAATATATTTCCCAAGCTTTGAGCAGGGTTGGTGATTATTATGAGAGCGGACAGTTCTTTATTCCTGATTTATTAAAATCAGCAGAGGCATCGCAGTGTGTTCTTACGCTCGTTAAAAAATATCTACCTAAAGGCAAAAAGAAGGGGAAGATTGTACTTGCTACTGTTAAGGGGGATATTCACGATATTGGTAAAAATATCGCTGGTATGATATTTGAATCAACAGGTTATGAAGTTATAGATCTGGGAAAGGATGTGTCTTGTAAGAAGATTATTCAGGCAATTAAAAAACATAAGCCAGACGCCATTGGTTTGAGTGCTTTGTTGACCACGACTATGTCTGAGATGGAGAATGTTATCAGCGAGTTAAGAAGAGAGAAATTAGATGTAAAGGTAATTATTGGTGGTCCAAATGTAAATATGGATTACGCAAAAAAAATTGGTGCATTTGGTGCAGCAAGGAATGTAATAGAAGGGTTGAAGATTTTAAAGACCATAAAATGAGGTTGTATAATGTAGGGCAAGGCTTCAGCCTTGCAGGGGAGAATTACATGGTTTTGGAGATTGCCACGCTCCGACTAAGGGTCGGAGCTCGCAATGACGATCAAAGTGAGTAATGTAGGTTAAAAGAAAAAATGTTACGAGAGAAACTAAATAAACATAAAATCATTACGGTTGAGGTTCTGCTGTCAACTACTCCGCATTTAGATAATTTATTGGATGCTATTGAGCCACTAAAAGACTACATTGATGCAATAAATATTCCATCAAATCCTCTGGGCAGGTTAAATCCCGATGCGTTATGTTATGCCCATCTTATTCAGGAAAAAATGGGTATTGAGACAATACCACATTTTGTTGCAAGGCATTTTACATCACTTGGGTTTGAAAGCCACCTACTTGGTGCAAAGGCATTAGGTATTGAAAATATACTATGTGTAACTGGAGATAGTCCGGTTGTTGGACGAAGCGCATTTGAGCTGAATTCTCCAAAGTTATTAGATATTGCAAATAATTTACGAAATGGTTTAACTTCGGCAAGAAAGGCAATAGCGCCAATCGACTTTTGCCTGTGTGCAAGTTTTAATCCTAATGTACCTAATGTTCATGGTGAATTTATTAAGACAAAAGAAAAATGTCGGTGTGGGGCAGAGGTCTTTTTTACTCAGCCGATATTTAGACCAGAAGTATTTCTTAATATTCTGAAAGAATTTCGCCAGATACATAAAGATGTTAAAGTAGTTGCTGGTCTTTCTTTTTTATATACAAAAAAGAGGGCATTTAGATTAATGAAATTTTTAGGTATACCCTATGAATACATAAACAATATTGAGGAAAAAGATGAAGCAGAGATTTTGTTAGAAACCGCAGAGAAGTTAACAGATTATGTAGATGGGTTTTATATAATTCCCATTGTAAAGTATCCTAATGCGTTAGCTTTCATTAAAAGGATAAGAAAGATACTATAGTAATATCAAATTACAAATTTTGACATTAAGTATTTGAACTTCAATTGTCATTTTTAATTCCATCTCCTGATCCTCTGATTCCCTGATATCCTTATCCATCCTTGTCCCCATTTCTGTTTATTCCCGCTCGTAAGAGCCATAACCGTTCACGCTGGTGAACCATAACCGCCCCGCACTTTGCATAAGTGCGGTGGCCAGTCCCGCACCGCAAGCGCCGTTTCTCCTTGTCTCCCTGTCTTATTTAATTATCCCTAGCCAGTCTCCCAGGAGAAATTGTAATCTGCCAATTAAAAGGCTAATACGCGACATCACAGTGTAACCGAATGATGCACCAAAACCAAGCATGAGAAAAATTATACCAAGGTTTGCCGCAGGTTTCATTATTCCTTTTCTTTCTTTTGAGAAGAAGAAGTAGATAAGGACTGAGATTACGCCGATGAGCATGATTATTGCCCATAAACCTGTGTCCCATTTTGAGAAAGCCTCTCTTACCAATAGAGTACCCTGGGTCTGCTTGAGGATATCTCTCTGGAATATCGCGGGTATGATTGCTCCGGAACCCCAGCCAAGTAGAAAGGCTATGGGTAAGCGCACAAGATAGCCGATTTTGGGGATGAACCTGGCAAAATAACAGAGTCCAAAAAGGAGCGGGATAATGTAGACAAGATTACCTTGTATGAAAAGTGGTTCAAAGAGGTTAGGTAACATCTGGTTGTGCCAGGTAATGGCAATCAAATAACCAGCTGACATGCCAACAAACAGGTGTTCAGCAAACTGATAGATTATATTGTCGCGGAACAGAAAGGAAAATATGGCAAGGGTCAAAAGCGCTGATAACCAGATCCAAGGATCAGGTGTAATATTCATTTTTTCCTCCTCATGACGAAATACCCGATATTACCGATGATAATGAAGACCATGATAACAAGATGTCCAAGAGATTGAGCATCCATGCCTTGTACAGCAACACGTTTGCCTTTAGAATAGTTATGTTGGTGGACTAATATTTCGTATTCAGATGCACCTTTCATACCGGCGAGTAAACCTATAACCTGACCGGTTTCAACATACGGATACACATCAGCTGCAGATACAGCAGTAACTCCGATACCAACCCTGGCACTGTATCTTGCTTGGGCATATAAGAGCCAGGCACGCCACCCAGGGTCACCGGCAGAGAGCGTGATAACAAGGCTCAGATTATTATAGTTCTGTAAATCAGCAGTGATTTCGATGGAGTCCAAAGGTGTTGCATAATAGTCGACTGGAAACACGTTTTTGATGTTATCACCCATGCCCAAGAGGATTGCGGTAACGCCAAATTTATACCCTAAAAAAGCAAAGTCTTTACCGTATTCTTTGTTAAACTCTTTGGGAATTACATCGAGCGCCATTTCTGCCAAGCCTGGTCCTTGTGGCCATAAAGCCATTACAATAACCTTGATATCACGCGCAAAACAGTGGCGCAGGATTGCGATGAGCATGGGGTATAGTTCAGGCATTGATTGAGGGTCAAAGTCAACTGATATAAGAACAGGTTTTGATTGTGGACCCAGACTATCTATTGCTGCAAACAATTGTTTGCTCTTGGACATGACCTTAATTGGTAAACCGAACGGTATGAGCAAAGGAGTCATAACAGCAAGGGCGATTACCACAAATATAACTTGTCGGGGTATTTTTGTGAGCGCTTTGAATATATCCATGTTAACCTCCACCGCCTAACCAAGACCGTTCAATACCAAGGATTATTTTCAAAGCAGTTGATACGCCGCCAAATGCCACGCCAAAAATTATCCCCCTTTTTGCTGCAGTATTTGGAACACTCAGAAGCCATTCTGCAATTTCCGGAATTTTGGACCAGATAAAATGGCCAAAAGGCACCATGCCGAGCATGACCACAAAACCGGCGATGAGCAGAACTGTTGCCTCCTTAGATCTTGCTCTAAATGCTCGGTATGCAGCTGATGCCATGTAAAATGCGAGGATTGCATACATCGCCGCACCGAGTGGAAGGATTATATTCATGTAGAACGTCATGAATAATGTACCTGTTCTAATACCCCAAAAAATACCGAGCACTGCCATGACTGTAAGACCGGTCAAGGTCACAATGCTGAAGTACCATCGTTTCTGCTTGCGCTTTATTTTGGTAATGTGGTGATTAATAAGACTTCCCGCGCCAAGTATCCAGGCAAACCCTGCGATTGCAATGTACCATTTATAACTGTGGTCAAAAAATTGTTGGCTAAGTGAATGAGGAATAAAGAATTGGACAATCATGAAAATCCCCAAGACTGCACATAGCAATAATGGGATGCGTTTTTTCATTTGAGCCTCCTTTTTATATGTTGAACAAAGCAGCAACTTGTTCAACACCGATGAGCATTAATGCAGAGCCGATAACGAGAACTGCGAGGATGATCATCTTGCCCCAGTCTTGCCCTTTTAGAGAACCCATGAGGAGTGGCTCTCGTGAAAGATAGGCAGATGCTGCGTACAACTCTTCACCGATCAAAGTGTAATCACAGGTCGTAATGAAGAATGGTAATTGAAACACTGAATCAGTACCAGCGATCTGGATCGCACCAGTTGAGGCGCCGGTTTCTGCCAGAATGAGGGATTCTGCCCAGAAGTATCCTAAGAAGAGATTTGTTGCGGGTTTTTCCCTGACCATTGTACCGCATACCGCAGCAACGTAGGCAAACTGATTTCCCGTAATAAAGTATACATTATCCGGGTTGTAAATGTCGGGTCTTCCTGCTTCAGTATAGGCTTGCTTAACGATTTCTTGCGCCACTGTGTAAACAACCGGGTTACGGTTCGGCACGAGTAGCGTTGTGTTATATTCAGCGGTTTTTTTGGCAACGCGTGAAAGGATATTGAGCGAGGCGATCGTTGCAATGTCTGCGATCGATGACAAGCCAGGAACATAAAGGATTGGCTTGCCCATTTCTGTTGCTCGACCGACTGCCTCGTCCAGTGCATCGAGACCGGGAATTTTTCGCACAAACATTTTTTTTCCTGCACGTGCATGAAAGATGAACCACAGGAGAAGGAGAGTATAGATAATGAACCCCAGAAGAATATTTAGTCTGCCTGAATGGAACCACTGTCCGCTACTTTTGACTTCTTCTGAGATTTCAGATTGGGCAAGAATTTCTCCTTGTTTGACACTGGCTATTTTGTATTGGTATTTGACGCCGTTATGGGCTTTTGTATCGGTAAACCCATCGGTCCATTTGTCTGTCGAACCTATTTTTTCAAAAAACTTTCCTTCTTTTGCACGATAGATATCATAGCCGTCTATTTCATCGCTTTGTGGTGTTGGCTGCCAGGTCAGCATAATCTTGCCGCCCTCATCATTGGGAACATCTTTTACTATAGGTTTCCCGGATGGTTCGATCACAGTCAATATAAAAATGAGAAAAATATGCATTTTAACCTCCTGTGTAATTGGATTGAAATTCCAATATCTTAAAATAATGATGTGGGTATAAGCGGATAACTCCCTCTATAGTTTTGATTTATGATTTCTTACTTGTTGGATTCAACTTAATTTGATACTGCTGTTAATGTAAGATAAGAAATCAAAAGCGATGCAACTACTGCACCAATCTCTAAATAATCCTGCCAGAATATTATTATCTGCCGGGGTACGAAAATTTTATCTCCCTGTTCAATTATCGGGTCGTCTTTTAATGCTATTTTTTTCTTATTCCTCTGGACATAGGCACCAGACATACTTGCACCGCTCTTTGGTCCTCCTGCAAGTCCAATATAATCACTTGTCTTCATATTTGGTTGATATGTGAAAGAACCCGGGTTAGCAACATGTCCCTCAACATATACTACTGTATTTACCAGAGGAATATGCAACACATCACCGTCTTCCATTTCAATATTCTCTTCACAGTTTTCGTCAGCAAACACATTTGCAAGGTTAACAGGTATTCTTTGGTTATTTCTTTTAATATAAACATTGGTTAAATCAGCCCATGGTGTTATTTCAACTTTGGCAATTATGTCTGATACGGTTTCACCCTCAATCAATTCATAAAGTCCCTCGTTTGTTTTTGCTGCAGATGCTGATATTTTTGTTTCTGCTGTTGGTGTTGGTTCTGTTACTCCATATTCTTTTTTACCAAATATTGCGCCAATAACAATGACTGATTTTTTTATTCTTGGGACATATATTAAGTCACCATCTTGAACACAAGGATTCACCTTAAGATTACCTGTTCTCTCAAACTCTTCCAAATCAACCAATTTAAAAAACCTGCCTTTTCTTCTTAATTCAATTTGTGACCGAGAACCTATTGCGGCTACACCTCCTACAGTATCTATTATTGTTGATACCCTATCAATTGGTTTGGCAAATGCTATTCCAGGTCTTTTTACTTCTCCAGCGACAAAAACAGTGAATGTACGCATATTGAAAAGTGTAATATCAACATCAATATTCCTGAAATATTTCAAGAAAACATTTTTCAATGAATCCTTGGCACTTTTTAATGATAGATTATAGATAGGGACAGCACTTACAATATCGTATTTTGGCACATATATTCCTTCAGCTGTGGTCATGGACGTGACAGGTATACTGATTGTAACTTTACCTTCATACGTAACAGTCGTTCGGTATGAATAGTTAGTTGCACCAGTGATTATGACAAGGATATTGTCACCAGGCATGAGGATATATTGTTCAGTAATTATTGGTGTTTCAAGCCCCCTTTCATCAATTCCTGGCCCCATTGCTGTTGCATGGAGATTGGAAAACGCAAGGAATATCGTGAAAATAGTGAAATTGAATATTAATTTTTTCATATTAAATTATATTTAAAACAACAGTAATGTCAACATAGTACAAAGATGGAACATAGGGTTTGGAGGCAGGACAAGAAGACAAGGAGATGGGGTGACAAGGAGACCAGGGGATGGGGAGACAAGGATTGATAAGGATATCAGAATATCAGGGAAACAGAGGATCAGGAGATGGAATTAAAACTGAGAGATGATCAATGTGGGAGCGGGCTGCCCGCGAAAATCGAGCCTGTAAAGGTTCTCCCACAATTTTCTCCGAAATCAATTGAAGCTGAATTTGGGTATAAATTTCACTTTTTACCTTTAACTTTAATGAACGCATCATTTACGAGACGAAATGAACGTAAATGATAGGCGTGAATTAACCCCGCACCTTATTTTGATTAATGTGTACGCATTGATTACGCATTCTGTAAAACCCAGGGAATAAATAGTGGTTTA
>JAGMEL010000189.1 GCA_023128195.1 Caldifarciminota bacterium
GGTGTGCCTGCTGGACTTCAAATCCAGATGTCCTTCGAAAGGGGGACGGTAGGTTCGATTCCTACACGCCTCCGCCAAATTAGTAGGGAATAGGGAACAGGATACAGGGATTAGTAAATGGCGAATGGCGGATAGCAGAATAAGAAGCACGAAGCAAGAGGTAAGAAGTTAGACAAAACTCTCGTTTCTGACTTCTGGCGTCTTACATCTAGCGCCATGAATACGAAATACACTGCTACGCCGTACAACGTTTAACTATGTGTTACTAAAGCTGTGCTTTTATCGCGGCGTATTCGTTTTCGTAATATGGAAGATTAGTTCCGCCAATTTTCTTTATCTGTTTATTGCCGTTACCTATGCGGTCTTTAGCCGGTGGGTGGGAGGCAAGTAATTTTTCGAATGCTGATGGAGGTTTTCCTTCCATTTTTTTGAATTTTTCAAAGACCTGGATCATTGCCTTTGGATTGTACCCTGCCTTTTTTGCATAAAGAATTCCATAGTTATCAGCTTCATACTCATTTTCTCTGCCATACCCCTGCAAAATCAAACCAGTAGCAGCATCAGCCACTTGTCGTGCGGTTTTACCCATCCTACTACCCAGTGCCACTTCCATTATAATGGTGTAGCCGTATATTGCCTGGAGGCGTTTTATTGAATGCCGTGCAACTACGTGTCCGACCTCGTGCGCTAAAACCGCGGCTAATTGTGCCTCATTATCGAATATTTTTAAAAGACCAGAATAGATATAGATAAATCCACCCGGACATGCAAAGGCATTTATCTCTTTGTTATCGAGTACTTTGAATTTGTATTTCACATCTTTACGGTCGCATACCTTGGCAATTTTCTGCCCCACTTTGTTCACATAATTTTGTACTGTTTGATTATTAAGCAGTTTTTCTGAGGATTCAACATCCCGGGCAACCTCTTTACCAATTTGAACCTCTTGCGAGGTTGGGATAAGTATAAGGCTCTTTTTACCACCGGGGCCCGTGGTTGCACAGCCGATTATTAAAAATATGAGTGCTATTATAAATTTTTTCATAATTGATTATATTTAACTATTTAAGAAAATCAACATACATGTTTGACAATTTTCCGAATATAGATATAATTCACAATGATACAAAAGAACATAAGCAATATTATGTACAAGCCTAACTATAAAGACGGAAGTATTGTGAATTTAATGAGTTCAGTTTTGAAGACCTATGGTGCCAAGTCCACATATGAGTCATTAAAAATTTTAAAACCTGATGAATTACGTAAATCTAAGAATGTTGTTTTAATTGTCATTGATGGATTAGGTTATGAATATTTAACTAAATACGGGAAAGATACTGTTTTTAACAATTATCTCAGGGGTAAAATAACTTCTGTTTTTCCTGCTACTACAGCAACTGCCATCACAACGTTTGTCACCGGCGTTGCACCACAGCAGCATGCTATTACAGGATGGTATGTATATTTAAAAGAATTAGGTTTGGTTTCTACAATACTACCGTTTACTCCGAGGTGCGGGGGTTTGTCCTTTAGTCAGATAAAGATAAATCCTAAAGTGATATTCAATCAAAAGTCAGTATTTGAAAAAATAAAAGTCGGTTCATATTATATTATTCATAAAGATTTTTTGGGATCTGATTACACTGTAGCTTTATCCGGACGAGCAAAGAGCAAACCGTTTAATAGCCTCACAGATTTTTTCCGACAGATAAGGCGAGTACTTTCCTCAACAAAAAGTAAGAAGTATGTTTATGCTTATTTGCACGAATTAGATGCGTTGTGTCATAAATATGGAACAAAAAGTGCTGAGGTTCTCGCATATTTCAAAGATCTTAATAAAAAACTCATTCCATTTTTAAAATCAATCAAAGGTACTGATACTACAGTGATTATTACTGCTGATCATGGTCTAATTGACACAACCAAATCTCGGATAATTAAACTAAAAGAGCATCCTGAATTTGTTGATACTCTCATACTACCGCTATGTGGCGATACAAGAATTGGATATTGTTATGTCCATCCATCAAAGATAAAACATTTTAGAGAATATGTGAATAGGATTTTTAAGAATTGTTGTGAATTGTACAGGGGAGAGGAATTGATCAGGAAAAAATATTTCGGTTTATTTGAGCCTAATGAAAATCTATTTAGCAGGGTCGGTGATTATATTTTAGTTATGAAGGAAAATTATATAATTAGAGATTTTGTTTTGGGCGAAGATGAATATTTTCCTATAGGAAATCATGGGGGAGTTAGTAAAGAAGAGATGTTTGTTCCGCTGATTGTGGTCAAGACGTAAAGTCATTGAGTACGTTTCGATCGTTTAGTCCGTTTAGAACGTTAATACCGTTAATTTCGTTTAGAGCGTTGAGCGTTTTTATTCGTTTAGTTCGTTTGGATCGTTACGAATACGAAGTACGAATTACGAATACGATATTTATCGGTATTTCTGCCCGAGGACCCTTACATCGCCTCGTTTGATAGTGACATTATGTGTGTCAAAGTAAATTAATAATGGTAAGACATATTTGCGGCTTGTATTAAGTATATCCCTGAACTGGGAGATTCTTATTTCATTATTGTTTTTTAAAAACTGAATTAATTTTTCTTTTGCCTGTACAACCATTTTTTTATGCATTACAATCGATTCGCCAAGAGAAATCAGTATGCCGGTATCAAGCATATATTGGTATGCCTTTTTCACCTGTTTTTCATCTTCAAACCCTTGATTGAGAATGGTATTGTAATTCGGTGGTTTGTACTGGGCATCCAGGAACATTTTTTCGAGTTTTTTAACTATTGCATCCATATTTTCATCTAAGACAACCTTGAAATCGAACAGACTCATTTTATTGTCATCGGTTATCTTGATACTTTTTTCCTCAGACATTTTATCGAGTGTATGATTTAACAGACTTTTATCAAAACCTTTGCTGATACTTTTTAGCAGCTCAAGTTGTGGCATGCCAGTATTTGTTGGATTATTCTTGTGATAATCCATTAATATATTCGCAATTTTACTTTTTAATCTTTCAAAATTTTCCAGCGAATAATACAAACCTCTTTTATCATTAATACAAAGTGCCTTTTTAGTTATTACGTATTATTTCAACCCTGAATCAAGTTCAGGGCAAATTCCAAACAAATTCTAAACATAATATAAAAAAGTATGAAGAGATTAGTGTTTTATGTTTTGAGTTTGTAGTGTTTAATGCTGATTTATTTAATTGGTCAGTGGTATGATTATTATGGAGGTTTTTGAGAAGAGACCAAACTGGCCCCAAGACCAGTGCTGTCACTTCTTACCTCCTGGTAAAAATAAACCTTGATAAATATTTATATTAAAGATAGTGGTGAAAAACTTTGATATACCTATTTGCTACAGGAAAAAATGATTGGTGAGGTTAGTAAAGCAGACCCGACCGGGTTTGCAAACCTGAGCCCTCACTGCTTAGCTCCTGTTTTGAGTAATTTTAAACAATCCATTTTGTGAATTATATATATCTTTTTAGTAATGTCAAGGTGCTATTTTTATTAAAGTACTTGTTCTATTTACCCACGTCCCTATAATTTTAACCCTTAAATAAAATTACTATTTCATTTTTTTTGTTAAATCAGCAAGCGTTTGGTTTGCAAAAGTTTTCTTTATTGATTTGGCTAAATCCGACCAGATTTTTCTGGTAGGACAGTTTTTTACCAGTGTGCAGATGTTGGGATTATCAAGACAATCAACCGGGGCAAAAGAACCTTCTAATATTTTATAAATTTCAATTACCTTTATTTCATTTGGAGGTTTGGTTAGATAATAACCACCTTTTGAACCTCTCGTAGCTCCTATTAGTCCTGAAGTCCTTAATGTTATAACGATCTGCTCCAGATATTTTTTAGATATTTTTTCGCATTCTGCAATGTCCTTGAGAAGTACTGGGTTTTTTTGGTATTTTATTGCCAAATCTACTAAAAGCCTCAAACCATAACGAAATCTAGATGATACTTTCATAATTTATTGGACTCCATACTAATCATATATATATAATATAATAGTATCTATATCTCCATAAATGTCAGGTGACCATCCCTGGCTTGGCCAACCTGTATTCTCAGTGCTATCGATAATTATAGATACAATACGCCCCATCTGTTTTGTTGTACCATAACAGACACTATCCATTTCAAAAAAACCCGGAAGAGAATTTTCGGTTCTTGTGGTTGTTTCTCTTGCTCTCATTTGACTTACGTTATAAGGATTAATATCCCATATTTTGAGTTTTATGTTATTGACTCCAGTTGTACTATCATCTTCTTCTATTACCCACCCATATAGATGACAGATAACTGGTTCTCCTTCTGTGGCGCAATTTAATGTAACGATGGCGACGAGAAAACTGAATATCATTATTTTTATCATTTCTCTTCTCCTACTTTCTATATATATAATATATAATATACTTGTAAAGTCAAGAGATTTGCATATAATATTGTATGAAAATATTGATCCTTGCATTGCCTGTTGGTTCTGGTCATATCAAGGCTGCGAAGGCAATAAGCCAGGCACTTACAAAGATAAACCCAGATACCCAGGTCAGGTTTGAAAACTGCTTTGAGTGGGTATATCCATTATATGGTTATCTCTATACCACGATATATGATTTTGCTCAGAAAAAAGCACGAAATTTACTCAAGTTTTTCTATGGCGGGGTCGGTGTAGATTCAGGTTCTTCCCAGTTGCTTTATAGAATGCATAAAATTCTTGCATGTAGATTTAGATATTTGTTAGAAGAATATAAACCGGATTATATACTCTGTACACACTTTTCACCCGGTTATTTTTCGGCATTGTATAAAAAACAATACCTTTATAAAATCGGTATTGTTGTGACTGATTACTATGTCCATCCACATTGGGTCAATAAAGAGATCGATCACTATTTTATTCCTCATGAGTTTTTGACTGAACAGATAATGTCGTATGGCGTGAGTAAAGAACAGGTATTTCCATTTGGCATCCCAGTGGCTCTGGAACTTGAAGGTGAAATTGACAAAGATGCTGCACGGAAGCGGTTTGGTCTGTCAAAAAAGAGAATCTCTGCAGTTGTTATGGGCAGCAGGGTTTTTGGCGGCGAGTGGTTTGAGATTGTTAAAGAAATTGTGGATTTTGATTATGATCTTCTTGTACTGTGTGGTGACAACAAAGACGTGATGGAGAAAATAAAAAAACTCAAGGGTAAATCAAAATTGAGTACTTATGGTATGGTAGAGCACATCCATGAATTGATTGCAACGACTGATATTCTTATTACTAAAGCTGGAGGTATAACCACTACAGAATGCACAAAAGTTGGTCCCTGTCTATTATTTGCAAATTCTATTGTCGGTCTTGAGGATAAGAATGAGGATTTTTTTATTAGTCATAATGCTGCTTTGAAATTTACAAAAGAAAATGCCAGATCTGTTATGTCTGATCTGTTATCCCATCCTAAAAAAATAACTGAAATGAGAAGCAATCTGAAGAATATTGGTAAAAGGAAAACAGC
>JAGMEL010000019.1 GCA_023128195.1 Caldifarciminota bacterium
GACAACCTCCCGGAAGGTCAGGTGGATTACGTTTTTAGGCTCATTCAGGAGAATCTCAGGCGAATGAGTAGCGCCCGAACGTCCGTAGTTACAACCAATCAGCAGACTCCTCTAACTTCCTCGGAGGACCCTCTTCAAGTCCTAAAGCTTCGCTTTGCCAGGGGAGAGATTACTAAGGAACAATTTGAGGAAATGAAGAAAGTGTTGGAGTAGACTTTGTCTGACGCCCTGATTGCCCTCTGTCCAGTTCTCATAGCTGTGATGATATAGGGACGGACTCTGTATACACTTCCTCAAAGACAACAAGACGGACGCTCTTTACCAAAGCCAAACAATACGCTACTTTGTGATAGACCAAAATACGGTGGTATCTTTAGGATGTAATACCTAATTTGTAGTAGGCCTAATTAGTATGGTGTCCCTGGAATTCTGATAACATTTCGTCATAATGTTTGATTACATATTCTGGGATTGCTATCTTATTGCTAGCCTCAGTAATAGATTCGATGTATACTTTTCTTTATAATGGTCATTAAATAATAACGATTTGAGAGTTTAATCAATGCGACGAGAAATACCAATTGTAAGTCTATTTTGCGGTTGTGGTGGCATGGATTATGGATTAAAACAAAAAGGCTTCGTACCTATTGTCGCAATCGACAATAGCGAGATTGCGATTAAAACATACAATGAAAACAATGTACCACACGTTGCGGTAAAGTCGGACATATCAAAGCTTTCCGGGAAAAAGATCATTAGTATGATAGATGGCTTGGGTAACGGCATTAAACCACGTGGTATTGTTGGAGGGCCTCCTTGCCAACCATTTTCAATAAGTAATGTTTATCATAATTCTGAAGATCCTAGAAACTTTTTGCCACTTAAATTTGCTTCTATTATGAAAACTGTAAATAAAAAGTATAAATTGGATTTTTTTGTATTTGAAAACGTTGTAGGTCTCAATTCGAAAAAACACGCCGATGCTTTCGAATCTATAAAAAAATCGTTTATAGATGCCGGGTTTAATTTATTTATTGGGGAATTGAACGCAAAATATTTTGGTGTGGCACAGTCTCGAAAAAGATTATTCATAGTGGGGATTAACAAAGATCTATACCCGAATATTGAATTCAAATTTCCAAAAGGGAATGAGGGTTGTATACACACGGTTAGAGAAGTAATTGGTGGCTTGCCCGAACCTATTTTCTTCAGGCGCTCTTTATCAACGGGCGATATTCCTTTTCATCAAAACCATTGGACAATGAATCCAAAATCATCAAAATTCAGCAATAATTTGGATAACGAAAATTCAGCAAATGGTAGGTCATTTAGAAAACTGGATTGGGATAAGCCCAGTAATACACTGGCGTTCGGGCACAGAGAGATAAATGTGCATCCAAATGGGCATAGAAGAATAAGCATATTTGAGGCGATGCGTATTCAAGGGTTTCCTGATAACTACAAGATCATGGGGAATCTGACACAGCAGGTATATCAAGTTTCTGATGCATTACCTCCGAATGTTGCTTTGGCAATAGGAAAGTCGATAAGGAAAGCTATTTATTTGCCACAAATGAGAATAAGCAAAAAATTAATAAAATGGTATAACGAAAATCATCGAAACTATCCTTGGAGAAATACTAATGATCCGTATTCAATATTAATCGCTGAGAAATTATTACAGCAAACATCAGTAAACGAGAATGTTATAAAGGTTTATAATCACATATTGTCAAAATATCCTAACACAAGGTCTCTTTCATATGCTGAACCAGATGATTTAATTCCAATTGTAGCTCCACTTGGTCTTAATTATCGAGCATATGAATTGCTAAAACTGGCGAAGGTTATTGTTGAACGGTACGGCGGAGAAATTCCAGATAATCTAGATCGATTAATTGAATTGCCTGGAATCGGAGAATATATAGCAAGGGCCATATTATGTTTTTCGTATGGACACGATGTATCTATAGTTGATACGAATATTTCTAGATTGCTGTATCGCATATTTGCTTGGCAAGGAAAGATGCCTTCAAACCCAGCGCGAGTGAGAAGGTTGATTATACAGGTTGAGAAGTTCATGGTTAAGGGTAAAGCAAAAATAATCAACTTGGCGATGTTGGATTTGGGCTCTAGTATTTGTAGTATAAAAGAGCCGAATTGTTTAATATGTCCAATTTCTAATGAATGTCAATATTGTCAATTACGCAAGCGAGTATAAGGAGGTGTGATGTTAGCTTCTGATAAAGAGATGTTGCCTTCTGACAAAGAACCAAAGTTAGCCGCGATAGTAGCCGCTCAAAAAATAATAGCCGATATTAGCTCGGGTTTATATCGTTCTCCTGCTGCTGCATTAAAGGAATTGGTATCAAATGCATATGACGCAGACGCAACCGAGGTAAGGATTGATACGGATGTGCCCAATTTCCGGACTCTTGTTATACAAGATAACGGCTGTGGTATGTCTGTAGAGCGATTTATCTATGTAATGAATCACATAGGTGGGAGCCGGAAACGTATTGAAGAAGGTGGTGTTACTGATAAAGGTCGGCAAGTCATTGGAAAAATTGGCATTGGTCTGTTAGCCGTTGCGCAGTTAGGTTATCGATTTTACGTTACTTCTAGTATGATGGGTTCATCTAGTCGCTTTATTGCAGAAGTAGATCTAACTCCTTTTCATAGGGATGAGGCAGCGTTAATTAGTATGGGTGATTGGTCTGAAAAAAAAGATGAGGTGACCATTGGTGCAATAAGATATGTAGATGATATCCCGGAAGATCCTGACGTTCATTATACTGCCATTACAGTTCCTAATGTTAAACAGGGATTGATAAGTGAAATTACTCATGATGTGCGTAAAGCCGTAGGTGCAGAGGAAGAATTATCAATCCATAAAGAAATTATCAAAGATTTTAAAAGAATCATTGAGATTTCTAGAGGTGCTAGAAGAGCAGATACTCAATTTGACGGATATTATTATATGCTATGGGAACTGGCTCAAATCTGCCCAATTAATTATTCTAAGTTTGGTCCTATCGAAAGGTTGAGTCGAAATATAGAGGGATATAATTCAATAGAACTACCAAAGGTCAAGGATTTTAAGCTATATGTTGATGGGGTTGAGTTAGTAAGGCCACAGCTTTTTCCAAGCACTGCAGCGTTGGACTACTCAAGTTTTGATCCTAAGGTATATCCTATTAATTTCGACAACGCAGTTTCAGGCAGAAGGCTAAAATTCGTTGGATATATATATGCTCAAAAACCAAGAATAGACCCAGAGGAATTAAGGGGTGTTCACATACGCATTAAGCTTGTCGGAATTGGGAAATATGACAGAACGTGGTTAGGATATCCTTTTGATGAAGGTATAAAATTTGGTCAAATTACTGGGGAAATATTCGTTGAAGATGGATTGGAAGATGCTCTGAACATTGACCGGGACAGCTTTAGAGAGACTGATGTTCATTACCAAGCAATGCGGGGATACCTCTGGCATAAACTTCGTTCAGAGGTATTCCCTGATTTTAAGCGTAGGCAGCAAACATTCAGTGCAGAAAGAAAATCAAAGGAACGTAGCGAGTTGGAGTATTTATTGGATGAGGCAGTATCTGAATTGCCTACTCCGATACATTTTGAAAATGTGAGAGAGGAGAATTTACTGGAGAACCCGACTATATCAAGTTGGATAGGAGTTAATGAAAAATCGATCACATTTCTTAAGGAAAGATGGAATCAATTTCAATCTGATAGTGGATTAACAAGTAAAGATGCACAGGAAAGATTTATAAGGGTCATCAAAGTTCTTGTTTCAAATGAGTATTTAACCGGTATGGATGAAGAAGAAGCCGAAATAATACTTTACGCACTAGCAATTGCTGTTCAGTAAGTCTTAAAGAGGAATATCGTGTCCAAAAACAATGCATCAAATGATTCAAACATAGACGATACAGTCGATAGAGTATTAAATATACTCAATAATGAAGGGCAACAAGAGAAGTCAGCATTCGACGAAAGTAATTCTCTTCTCATTGGGATAGACTCTAATTTATTGCAGAAACGAGCAGAAGAGTATAAAGATACAGAAAAACAATGGGTAAGGAGAAACGCCTGGTTAAAAACAGCTCAATCAATACTTAAGAAAAAAGGGGGGAAACCAATTAGATATCTTACACTTCCAGCACTTCACAGATTAGATGTTTCCCTATTTTTAAAAGAGGGATTGCTTGAAATCACGAAAAAAAACGAAGGTGAAGCTGAAGAAATCTACGTTGCTGCATTTGAGAATGATCCAACAATATTTGCTTTAATGCAACAGCACAAGCCGAGTTTTAAGTTATTTGGTTGTGGTAGTATCGAGGAAGTATTAACAGACGAAAATAATAAGTATTATAGAGAATTACGTGATCTTTTTCCTTTCGATATCATTAACCTAGATTTAACTACAAGTCTAACTCCGAAACATGAAGGACCCTACTCAAAAACAATGGAGGCAATTGAGACAATTTTTGATATACAGCAAGGTTACGGAATTCATTGGGCGCTTTTTTTTACATTCAGGAACGTTCCAGATGAATTAGATAATGGTGCTCGTAAACAATTATTTAAGAATCTCCAGGATAATATTGACAACAACCCTGAAGTGCTCGAGGCTTTTCAGAAAAGGTACCAGAAAAATTCAGTTATGGAATTAGAAAAAAGCGATGCTAAAAAGTGTATTTCGCAGTCTATTGTTAAATGGCTTGTAGACAGAGCACATCAGCATAAATTTAAAGCAGGATCGATAGAAACATATTTTTATCCAAGGCGAAATACTGGCCTGCCACTGTATGAAATATACAAACATTTAGTTGAATTAACACCGGCGGGTATAAATCCAGCGCATATTCCTATGAAGAATATACCAGAGCAATCATGGATGAAAAGAGATTTAACAAAATGTGTTGAAAAACACAAGTGTACGGATGTAGAAGAAAAAATAATTAGATTGTTAGAAAATGCTCCTACCAAGATACAGGAGCTTGAGGATGAAGTCGAGTTGCTATGCAAAATGATATGAGCATTTGTGGTTGCTAGCTGGGACCTTATCTGACAATCGAAACCTCCCCGACAGTGGTGTCGGTCATAATCTATCCGGCGTCTTGTCACCCGCTAGTCTCTTGCTGTCCATAAACGCCTCTGCTATCGGGCTTGAATTTAACTTTCTTGCTCTCTCTTGATATGTCACAAAACATCTTATTGTGGAATAACAATATGCCATATTGATACCTGATATTCTCGCTTACTTGGAAAAGCAGTTGCCCTGCTTAGGTTTGTGGCGTCCCTGGAGGGATTCGAACCCACAACTCGCTGCTCAGAAAGCAGCCACTAGCTACCTCTGTGGCTCGATAAGCACTTTGGGGACTAGTAGTCAGTAGTCAGGAGACAGGAGACAGGAGACAGTAGTCAGTAGTCAGCGGGGCTAATTTCAT
>JAGMEL010000190.1 GCA_023128195.1 Caldifarciminota bacterium
ATTTATTCGTGATAAAATGGAAAATATTGATATTATTATTGAAGATAAACCAATTGTCCACAAATCCCTGTTAGGTTTGTATCAGGGGATTCCTCTTAAGAAAAGAGGATTTTGGTATGGTAATGTGATGCCGGATAAAATTATTCTGTTTAAGAAAAATATCGAAAGCATCAGCCGTAATGAAGAAGAGATGATTGGCTGGATACACAAAGTCATAATTCATGAAATAGGTCACTATTTCGGGTTTAATGAGGAAGAGTTGAGAAAGAGCGGATACTGAAGTGAGTAACGGAGTATCGGAGTAACGGTGTAACGGAGAAAAAGCAAAAAACAAATAAACGAGAAAGACCAAACAGACTAAGCAGTAGAAGATTAATGCCAAATATCAAATGTCAAATGAATGTCAAATTACTAATGTCAAATTTGAAGATTGTTTTTGGGTAAAAAAGTCATAAGGTAACCCGCCCTTTCTGCGAAAGAGCGGGATGCTCAATTTCCCAGCCAATTCAGAGATTTGGGGGAAATTGGCAAATGAACTTTTTCCGCAGATAATGGATTATTAATATAGGAGGTAATATGCAGAAACTTTTATTGTTTGCTATAATTCTTTTGTTTCTGAGTTGTTCTTCAACATATGTTGAGACTGTTGTTTCTTCACAAGGTACAGTTCTGGAAATAGACGGAGCGAGATTTGAAATACCGGAAAACAGCATTAAAGATTCTATAGTAATGAGAATTGAGAAAAAGAGTATAGGCAGAAGAAGTTATGAACAGGGTTTTAATCTAGTGGGAGAGTCATTTGTTATAAAACCAGAGACATTGTTTTTTGAAAAGCCGATACTGTTTTCACTGCCTATCAAAGACCAGAATACTGCACTTGGCGCAAAAATTGGTAAAGGATTTGTCCCGATTGCTAATTCAAAAGTAGAAAGTGAAACCTTGAAGGCGCAAATTTGGCATGGTGGCGAGTATTATGTTATTAGTGAACCTGAACAGTACGGCATTAGAGATCATTCAGATACTGAAGAAGGGATGTTGATTGTCAGCGACATTTACGTGAGCGACTATATTAAGAACTTTAAAAATGCACTAAGAAAAGGCGGTTATGATCTGCCAATCTGGACATTTGTTTATCCTAATGAAAACTCGATTGAAGATAATGCACTGTTTCTTACGGATGAACTTAAAGAATTACATGAACAATATGGTGTTTTTCGTTTAGATATCGTAAGTTTTGGTGTCGGAGGGTTGATCACACATCGCTATTTAGTAGATAGAGATCTATATCAGAGGGACATATCTCCAGTAGTTATTGCAATAGGCACCCCTTTTTTCGGTTCAAACTTTGCAAGCATTGATAATGTAAAAAAAGGTAAGAGTCCTTATCGTTTCTTTTTTGTTGATGGCATGGGTGATTATTCAGGAGATTTAGCACCCCAGTCAGATTTCATCAATTGGATCAAAGCACACAAACGTTTACGAGGTGGTTGGTTAAAAGATCCGAAAGAAGACAAAAATCCTGCGTCTATTAGGGGAAAAATGCTCTTTGCTGGGGAGTTGGCTGAAGAGCAGAGTGGCGATGGATTGGTATCGCTATCTTCAGCAATGCTTACAGCGATAGAACCTGAACCTTTTATTTTGGCTCATTTTGACTTATTCGAAGACACTGATGTTCATAAGGTTGTGCGTGAGTTTGTGCAACTGTACCGAAGTTTTGCTTGGATGGATTTTTTTCTTAAAGTTTGGCAAGGAGAAGCACCATATTCGAAGATTAGTGAGATTTGGGCGAAAGAAGCAAAATTAAATTTTCGCAAATTGATTGATTTTGAGGTTTTGGTTGAGTTTAATGCGAATATGTTAAAATCAGCACCAAAAAATGCAATTCTTATTACTAATGGAGATAATGACACTTATCCTGCATGGTATTTACAAGAAAAAGGAGTAAGGAAAGATGTTCTGATAGTGAACCGCAGCCTTTTTAACCTTAAGGAATACGTGCAGTTTCTTCAGAAGAAGGGTTTACCTTTAGAAATTTCTGAGCAGGAATTGGATGAGATAAAG
>JAGMEL010000191.1 GCA_023128195.1 Caldifarciminota bacterium
GTTGTATTTTCCGTAACAGTATATAATCCAGAGCGCTTTGGTTATTCTCTCGAACTTTCTGGTTTAGTTTATGAAATTGGAGAAGAAGATGTTAATTTTGTCCGAACACATGATTTGTTACACAAGACCTTGAGTTTTGATAAACTGCTCTCGGTTCCGATCGATTCTCTTAGTATTCATATCCAAAACTTGTCTAAGAACTATGCTGCTGTTGCTTTTCAATTATCGGTTGTATTAGAAAAACAAGAAAGATATGAAGAAGCAATACAGGAAATTGAATTTGCAAAGCGTTTTAGTAATGAACCTATGTTTTATTATAAAAAAGCAATGTTATATTTTAAATTAGGTCAAAAGGATATGGTTGATAGCACACTTGATAAATTATTTGAATTGCATACTATAGATTTAGATATGAAAAAAGAGATCGCAGAGTTATATTATGAGAATAATATGAAGGAAGAAGCAATAAAGATACTTGCTGATTGTTTAAAGGACAATCCTGCTGATAAAGAAATAATTGATTTAATCAAAAAATATCAGGAGGAATTATAGATTATACAACCCTCAAGCCATTTGCACTCTATAGATTATTTAAAAATGGTGATGAAAAGGCATTCGAAGAATTATACCAAAGATTGAGTGCTGGGTTGTTTAATTATCTTGTACGGCTTCTCAGTGATTGGCATTATGCAGAGGATATTCTGGTTGAGACTTTTACAAAGCTGGCAAACTCGAATTTAAAAGAAAGCGGTAGTCTAAAGGCATGGTTATACAGGGTTGCAACAAATGCTTGTTACAAATTGTTCAGAAAAAATAGGGGAGATGTCTCTTTTTGTGAGGAGATATTTCAGCAGCAAATAAATGATTCGATGCCCGATTTAATAAAAGAAATAAGGATTCAGAAATTATTAAATGAATTATCTGAAAATCAGAGGGTTGTTATTGTTTTAAAATTCTATGAAGAGATGAGTTACCAGGAGATTGCTGATACATTGTGTTGTCCATTAGGCACAGTGAAATCGAGAATACATGAGGCAATAGAAAATTTAAGAAGAATAATGGTGAGACGAAGTAGCCCCGCACCTATACATAGGTGCGGGGTCGTGGAGGATAAATGAATTGCAAAGATATTAGAAAATATTTTGATGATTATATTTTGGGTGAACTTGATCCGGCTATTGAAATTCAGATAAATGAGCATTTAGCTGAATGCAATAATTGTCAAAAAGAACTGGATGAAAAAGAGTCGGTGATGAATTTCCTTAAAGATTCACGAAAATTCGAACCTTCTAATGAAATCTATAGTCGAATAAATAGTAAAATTCGTGTACCTGTCAAAGAGAAAAAAAATATTTGGGTATTGCCAAAGAGTTTAGTTTATACAGCAGCAGCATTTCTTTTTGGTATTATTGTAATGAGGACTGCAGATATTCTGTTTTTTCAGGTAGCGGAGAGTCCCAAGGCGGAAATAAAATATGAACCCGCACGTAAAGAACCATTTTCTGATACTGTACAGTTTTATTCTGCCCCGCCTAAGAACCTGGCTAAGATATAGGAAAGCAGAAAATTAATGCCAAATATCAAATTTCAAATGTCAAGTGAATGCCAAATTACTAATGTCAAATTTGAAGATTGTTTAATGACAGTCAATATTCGGGAGATGGTGGGTAACGGAGTGCATTAGCTTGCTAATGCGTCGTTTATCTGCTCCTAAACATTCCCCAATTCTCTTTTTGCTGACTCAGCTAAGATAGAGGAGATGTTGGGATTTTTTATTATTGCCATTACCTTTTCATAAATATTATCGTCTTTTTGTTTGATTTTACCCAAGAACTTTTTAATCTTCGTGTAACTCGGTTTAATCTTTTTTAATTCATTTTGGATCTCTCTTATTTCTGCTGTAATGAGTTTTTTCAAACCATTATCTATGTTATTAATAGATTCTATTGAATCGATTAGTAGATTGAACTTTGCAAATATATGCGTTGGTGCTAATTTTTCTCCCTTATCTGCCGGAAACATAATATCAAACCGGCATTCATCTTCAACAAGGTCTATACCTTTGGAAGATATACGCACGCCAACAAAGATACTTCCTTCAAGTGGCTTTTGCAATTCAATAAGCCCCTTTTCTTCAAGATATATAATATTATAGTTTAATTCTTTGAATCCAATGTTTAGTGCATTCTCTAACTCTTTTGGTGTAATTCTGTAATACGGATGTTCTTTAAATCGTTCGTAAGCCATTTCGAGAATTTGTCTTCGTATTTTAACATCGTTCATATTGTAATTTTAATAAGCATAGAGCAGCTGTAATCCGATCTGTAAAACAGAAAAATCTATTTGATCGAGTTTTGGCTCCTGGCCCATAACATAATTAACTTCAGGTTTAATTCTAAGTTTTTGTGTCCTGCCGTGTTGTTCAGTGCTTTCCAATAATGTAAAACATAATCCCGCACCAAAACCATATATATTCGATGTGGCGTAGTAAACAGAGCTAGTACCCACTTCAGTTCCCGCGGCATGATAGGCATAGTGAAACCAGATTATCTTAGGTACGAAATAAAGATTAAGGCGGTTCTTTACAATCGAATAGCTGATAATTGTTGAAAATCTTAAGTCGAAACTCCATTTTTCCCTTCCGCGTCCTGCTCCTATTCCAAAGTCGGGGCTGATTGATATTGGTTGTTTTGATAACTGGAATCTTGTATCGAATACACCATAAGGGAACATTTTCTCTTTGTACATCAAAGTGCCGGTAAACCCCACTTCAACAATTCTTCCGAGTCGTTTTCTAAATAATGCATTCATGCCGAGGACGCCAATTGATGTATCAGTGTCAGTTGTAGTATATATGTAGTTACCACCAAATCCAAAGGCAGAACCTGTTGGTCCATCAATAATTTCTGGTATGTTGTTAGTGCCATAATCTACATAGGGAGAACTTTCAAGAATGCTGTAGTCTTCTGACCACTGATGACAGTTAAAGCTTAAACATATAACGATTAATAAGAATAAATACTTTATTTTGAATTTTTGCATGCTACCTCCTTTCTTGTTAATTATATAGATTTTTTAATTTTAGTCAACGATTGTTTATAATTGGATTTTGTATACGGTTAAAAAAAGTATAGATGCCAATATAATCTTGACTTTTAGATATTTTGGTATATTATTCCCTATGGAAGAACGATTGAAAAAGCTTGAAAAACTTAAGGAATCAGGGATTAATCCATATCCGTATAAATTCGAGCGGACTCATACTTTTACTGAGATAAGAAATGACTTTGAAGGATTGAGTCAGTCGGAAGAGGTTATTATGAGCAGCGGCAGGATTCTTGCTGTTCGTGGACACGGTAAAACAATATTCGCCACGCTTGCTGATGAATCTAATAAAATGCAGATTTATCTCAGACAAGATAAAATTGGTGAAAAGTTTGGTTTATTTAATCTTTTTGATATTGGTGATTTTATTGGCGTCAAGGGTAAACTATTTAAAACAAAAACAGGAGAAATTACTGTACTTGTTGAGGACTTTACCATGTTGTCCAAGGCATTACGTCCCCTGCCAGAAAAATGGCATGGGCTTAAGGATGTTGAAGTAAGATACAGAAAACGTTACCTTGACCTTATTGCGAATCTGGAAGTACGGGAAATATTCAAAAAAAGAACCAGATTGATTGCCTCGATTCGTAATTTCCTGGACAAAAAGGGTTTTATTGAAATGGAAACTCCAATACTACAACCAATATATGGCGGTGGGGCTGCCAGGCCTTTTGAAACATATTATAATGCACTTGAACAGGATATGTTTTTGAGAATAGCTGATGAATTATATCTTAAAAGACTAATCGTAGGCGGCTATGAGAAGGTATATGAGGTATGTCGAGATTTTCGTAATGAGGGAATAGACCGTTTTCATAATCCTGAATTTACAATGATTGAGCTTTATCAGGCATTTACAGATTATGAGGGTATTATGGAATTGGTCGAGTCTTTGCTTGAATTTTTGCTGAAGAATATAATTAGCTCAATGCTTTTAAAATTCAATAATAAAGAAATAGAGTTTAAAAAACCATTTAAAAAAATTAAGTACGTTGATACTCTAAATGATAAACTCGGTTTTGATATTCTTACAGCTAAAGATGATGATATAAATAAAGCGTGTGAAGATTGTGGCATTGACTACAAAAAGTTATATCGAGGTATGAAGATAGATAAATTATTTAGCGAATATGTGCAAAAAAATATTATAGAACCGACATTTGTAATAGATTATCCCAAGATTATGTCACCATTTGCCAAGGTCCATCGTCATGACGAGCGCCTTGTCGAGAGATTCGAACTTTTCATGTTTGGGATTGAAATTGCCAACGCCTTTTCAGAATTGAATGACCCCCTTGAACAGCGTAAACGATTTGAAGCCCAACTTGTACAGAAAGAAGAAGGAATTGGTGAAATAGACGAAGATTTTATTGAGGCATTAGAATACGGTATGCCTCCTACAGGTGGTTTGGGTATTGGCATAGATAGGTTATGTATGGTTTTATTGGATCAACCATCAATCCGGGATGTAATACTATTTCCACAATTGAGAAAACTTCAAGATGCCTAAATCAACAAAATACATGAAAGCATGGTGGAACAACTGTACACCAATTTACCAATCTTTTTTGCCGTACAACGATGCCGTAAGACGATACAGGCAGTTAAGCCGTATAACGAACAACCACGCCTTTTTTCTAAGATGAATACCGAATTATTTATTGCTAGTCGTTATCTCCGTTCAAAGAAGAGAAAATTCTTCTCTTTATCGACGGCAATTGCTATTGGCGGAATCTTTGTTGGTGTTGCAGCACTTTTGATTACGCTTTCAATGATGAATGGATTCCAGAATGAATTGAGAAGAAGAATTCTTGGTGGAACTCCGCATATCATCGTGCGAAAATACTTTAATGAGCCTGTGGCAGATTATGAAGAGCTTGTAACAAAACTTTCAAGACATCAATTTGTTAAGGCTTTAGCGCCTTTTGTCATACAAAAATCGATTGTTAGATTTAAAAAGCGCATGGATGGTGTAATACTGAAAGGTGTTAACGCAGAACTGGAAAAGGGTATTACTGAGATCGAACATAAGATGATTAGTGGAATTTTCGATTTAGAGGGCGGTTGCGTTTTGGGCGTAGAACTTGCACATAATCTGATGGCGAGCGTGGGTGATACACTTATAATTGCTTCTCCATTTGGCGATCGGTTAGGTCTGTTTCCCAGGGCAAAAAAGTTAATTTTGAAAGGCATTTTTGATTTTGGTTATTATGATTATAACTCAACTATTGTTTATATGGATTTGAAAGATATCCAGTCTTTATATGAAATGGGTAATTATGTTAGCGGTATACAATTAAGTGTTGATGACGTTTATAAAACACCCCAGTATTCAGAGAGCATTAAAAAGGAACTCGGTTATCCTTATCGTGCACAGGATTGGATTGAAACTAATCACTCTGTTTTCGCGGCACTTAAACTTGAAAAGATAATTACCTTCATTGTGCTTACATTAATTATCATTGTCGCTGGCTTTAATATTGTGGGTTCTTTGGTGAATATGGTTAAAAAGAAGACCAGGGAGATTGGTATACTTCGTTCTTATGGTTTCACGTCAAAAGGAATCATGAGGATATTTATCTATCACGGTAGTATAATAGGTATTCTTGGCACTGCACTCGGTTTGATTTTTGCATTTATTGCTTGTTTTGTATTGAGCAAAATTGTATTTATAGATTTACCTGGTAATGTTTATTTTATTGATACATTGCCGGTTGAGATGTCATTCCATGATTTTGTTATTACTGCAGGTGCTGCTATAATCATCAGTTTTTTGGCAACGATATACCCGGCAAGACGGGCAACACAACTTACTACTGTTGAGGCATTAAGAAATGAATAATATCCTTGAGCTGTCTAATGTAGCCAAAACATACTATTTAAAGAATGAAACTATCAAAGTTTTAAAGGGTGTTGATTTGAAAGTTAAAAAAGGTA
This sequence comes from Caldifarciminota bacterium, assembly GCA_023128195.1. Lineage (GTDB taxonomy): Bacteria > Hydrothermota > Tepidihabitantia > SM23-42 > SM23-42 > SOIY01. Next base: position 6,043 of record JAGMEL010000191.1, read on the forward strand.
GTTTTGTGGTAGTTTTTGGACCGTCAGGATGTGGCAAATCTACCCTGTTAAATATTATCGGCAGTCTTGATCGCCCAACGAGCGGGAATGTTTTGTTCGATAATATTGATCTATTTTCATATGGCGATAATAAACTTTCTGAGATAAGGAACAGAAAGATAG
>JAGMEL010000192.1 GCA_023128195.1 Caldifarciminota bacterium
CCCAGAGCAAGGCCCAGCATATAAAAAGCAATGATTGCACCAATCCAGCCGTACAAATACCCATAATATATTTGAAAGAGGATAATTAAAATAACCTCGGCAGAAATTTCACTTGCCCCGATTGAAAGGACCGATAGATAAATTATTGATCGTCGCCTGAAAAATAAAAAGACAAAAAGTAATGGTATTAAAAACAAAAATGGATTTATACTGAACAGCTTAACAAATAGATTCCTCATACTCTCTGATATAGCGCCGCCCCACAATATAGTAGAAAAATAATAGCACACAGGTTTTGAATCGGTATTTAAGACACCTTCAGATTCTTCAATTCTATTCTTTACATAGTTCAGTTTTTCATAGGTGAGATTGTAATCAAAAAAATATTCATTTACATAGGAGAGTTGCAAACTTCTCTCCTCGATTCTTTGCTTCAAGATATCTATTATATCCTCCAACATTATCACATGATCTGTAGCAATATATGTCATCTTGGCTGCAGGAAGGACTGTTATGTGCTCAAATGAAGAATGTATAGATTTATGGATTGTACTCAAAAGCTGTCCAAAAAGCGGGCTGATAATATCTGGCGGCGCAGTAATTCTCACTGATAATATGCCCCTGGTATTTATAATCCTCTTTGCCTCAGCAAAAAATTCCTTTGTGTAGAAACGGTTGAGTTGGGCATTTACCGGATCTGGTAAGTTTATAATTACAACATCATATCTTTCTTTTGTATTTTTGATAAAGAATCGTGCATCGCCAAAAATGACATTTAGATTCTTAAAATCTTTCAAGTTCTCACCAATGTATTCTTCACCCATTTTAAAAAACAGCGGGTTAAGTTCGAGATACGTAATCTTATTAATATCAGGATGTTTAAATATCTGGGTTATGCAATTCCCAATACCGCCACCTACAAGCAGAACTTTTCTCGGCATCTCATGTAAAAGTAAGGGATAATGAACCGCCTCTTCACTCGAGTATTTATCAGGATAAGAAAAATCATATACACCGTTAGTGTAAAAGTTTAACTGTGTATAGGACTTTGTAACAGTAATCATGCCGTATTTTGATTCTCTTAAACCAACCAGATTCTGTCTCCCCATCTGAGTTTCTCTAAAGTACAGTTCAACATCATTAACCTTTGCAAAAAGTAGTAACAAAAGAAAAGAAAAAACCAATAATCCGGGTTTTTTAATTATAATAAATGCAAACGTAGTTAAAAAGAATATTACAATTAACAGAATTCCATAAGGCGGTAAAATTTGAATCAGAATGAATGAAATTATGATTCCTCCGAGAAATGCACCTATTCCTTCTAATAAATACACCCTTGCTGGAGCAAGCATCTTTGAAGCAGCAGGAAATATTGCACCAAAAACCAGGCAGGTTGGCGCAAGCGAAATTGCCGATATCAATATAATCTTATCCAAACTGATCACATCGCCAAACGGTAATGAAAATATCTTAAGCGCAAGTCTGATAAATGTTATCGATATAATTATAGATAGACTTAGTATTAAAAGCAATAAAGAAAAAGTTACCTCAGCATTTAATTTTAATTTCAGTTTTGAGAAAATAAGACTGCCCAAACCACCCCAGATAAGCCAGAAACATAAAAGAATGCCCGATACGAGTTCATAACCCCCGAACAAAGCAAGGCCTTCTCTGATAATCAGTGTCTGCGCAATGACTGCAGTCAATCCAGAAAAAAAGATCGCCCATTTTATGCGCTGCATAGAATAAGTTTAGACAGATTGAGAGAAAAATCAAGGCTTTGCTATGCAAAAAATTCCAAATCCCAAGCACCAAATTCCAAATAATATCAAATTTTCAAAATCCTAAACAGAATACTTAATTCTTGGATCTTAATTCTTGTATCTTGTATCTTATATCTTAATTCTTACTTCCTGCTTCTTACTTCTTGATTCTTGCTTCTTACTTCCTGCTTCTTATTTCTTGAATCTTACTTCTTGCTTCTTGTCCCCCGGTCTCCGTGTCTTCTTGCTTCTTACTTCTTGCTTCTTACTTCTTGTTTCTTGTCTCCAGGTCTCCGTGTCTTCTTGCTTCCTGCCCGCTCCCACAACCGCGGGGTTGACTTACTTGGTTTTTTGATTAAAATTATTAAAAGGAGATTATATATGTCCGGACATTCAAAATGGTCAAAAATAAAAAGAAAAAAGGCAAGTGCAGATGCAAAACGAGGGAGAATTTTTACAAAATTGATCAAAGAAATTACCATTGCTGCAAAACACGGTGGTGGCGATTCCAATGCCAATCCAAGGCTTCGGACTGCTATTGAAGAAGCACGATCCCTCAATATGCCGAACGAAAACATTGAACGTGCCATAAAACGAGGAACCGGTGAACTTGAAGGTCAAATATTAGAAGAAGTAACCTATGAAGCATATGGTCCTCATGGCGTGGCAATTCTCATTGAGGCAGTAACTGATAACCGCAATCGAACAACAGGAGCAATAAGGCATGTTTTATCAAGACAGAATGGCAACCTTGGTAACCAGGGATCTGTTGCGTGGCAGTTTCAGATACAGGGTATTGTTAACGTAGACGTAAAAAAATACGATGAAGATACAATAATTGCTTATGCTTTAGAAGGCGGTGCTATTGATGTAAAAAAAGAAGAGGATGTTTATCAAATAATTGCCTCACCTGAAAATTTTTCCAAGGTTAAAGACATATTGCAGAAGAATAATATTGAGATATCAAGCAGTGAACTGACAAAGATTCCGCAAAGTACTGTGCCTTTGTCAGAAAAGGAAGCAGAAAAACTTCTAAAACTATACGAAGCCCTTGATGAACTTGAAGACGTGCAGCACGTTTATGCAAACTTTGAAATTCCTGACGCATTAATGGAAAAAATATCATCGGCAACAGATTAAAAGTTATCGGCATTGACCCGGGTATTACTGCTACAGGTTACGCCGTTATAGAAGCTGGTAAATGCACCTGCACCGGTACTATAAGGCCTAAAAAAAAAGAGAGCCACACCAAGATTCTCGAAATCTGCAAGGCTATTAAACTATTGCTTGAAGAAAATAGACCAGATATTGGTGTACTCGAAAAGGTCTTTTATCACAAAAATATCCAGAGTTTAATACGATCATCTGAATTACGAGGAGCAATCATTCTTACACTATTGGAAAACAAGATAAAAATAGTTGAATACACACCTTCCCAGATCAAATTAACAACGACTGGTAATGGCAGGGCTTCTAAAAGACAGGTGAGATACTTCATAAATAGAATCATACTGGAAAAAAGCAAAAGAATTTCAAACCATGCGATTGATGCAGTTGCAATTGCCTACACAGCTATCAGCAAGATGAGAATTAAACAATGATTGGTCGCTTAAAAGGTAAAGTAACCGAGAAAACTCCTCCTTTTTTTATTCTCGATGTGTCGGGTATTGGTTTTTTAATTCAGGCTCCTCTATCTACATTTGACCATATTAAAGAGAACCAGGAAATCACCCTGTACACTAAATTTCTTTTCAAAGAGCCTGAAGCATTCATCTACGGATTTCTTAACCAGGCTGATCTTAAGGCATTTCAAGATTTAACCTCTGTATCTGGAGTTGGCCCAAAATCAGCACTAAATTTTCTCTCCAGATTTTCTCCTGAAGAAATTTTTCAGGCAATTGAGGATGAAAATCTTACATTACTTTCATCAGTCCCAAAGATAGGAAAGAAACTCGCAAGTAAAATAGTTCTTGAATTAAAGGGTAAATTAAAACTTGAGGAGAAATCCACAGTATTTAATCAGGCAGTAAATGCACTGTGCTCATTAGGACTTACCCGTTCAGAAGCAATAGAGCGATTAAAAGGATTACCAAAGGAACTTTCTCTTGAAAAACTTGTAAAAGAGGCACTGAGGAAATAATATGGAAAAGCCAATAACGGGTAAATTGCTAAAGGGAGAGGAGATATATGAATTAACATTAAGACCAAAAAAACTCAGTGAATTTATTGGCCAAAAAACAATGACTGAAAATTTAAATGTATTTATTAAAGCAGCAAAAAAGCGTAAAGAACCGATTGAACATATCCTGCTATTCGGTCCACCAGGGCTTGGTAAAACAACCCTTGCTCATATAATAGCGAAGGAAATGGAATCCAATATTTATCCTACTGCTGGACCAATACTTGAACGCCCGTATGACCTGGCAGGTATTCTGAGTAATCTAAATACTACAGATGTTCTCTTCATTGATGAAGTGCATAGAATAAATAAGGCAGTTGAAGAATACCTGTATCCCGCACTCGAAGATTTCTGTCTTGATGTAATACAGGATAGAGGTGTGGGCGCTAAGGTTTTACGCCTGAATCTCAACCATTTCACCTTAATTGGCGCGACAACAAGATCCGGACTTCTCACCGCACCTTTGCGCTCCAGGTTTGGTATCAGTTTCAGACTTGATTATTATCCGGCTGATGACCTGTATCACATTATCAAACGATCGGCAAAAATATTAGATATTAAGATTAATAATGATGCAGCAACTGAGATTGCCACAAGGGCACGTGGCACACCGAGAATTGCCAATCGTTTATTAAGAAGGGTAAGGGATTTTGCTCAGGTAAAAGAAAAAGAGGAAATCGACATGGAAATATGTGAATATGCCCTGGAAAAACTTGAGGTCGACGAGCGCGGGCTCGATGAAATGGATAAAAAGATAATCAAGACAATTATCGAGAAATTTGAAGGTGGGCCGGTTGGAATCAGTAGCCTTGCAGT
>JAGMEL010000193.1 GCA_023128195.1 Caldifarciminota bacterium
AATGTTAGTTTTGCTTGATTTAGAATTGATTTAAGAGTCTTCGGCGCCAGTATTTTACCTGTATGTACCGGTACTGTAACGAGAATATCTTTTCTTCGATGATAAAGAAAAAAATGACTTCCGCGAGTACGGATATGTTTGAAACCTGCTTTTGTTAATGCTTTTACTGCTTTTTTACCAGTTATCCTGGGTAGTTTTAGTCACAAAACAGATTTTGCAAGCTTAACCGGTATTTCAAGAGGAATTGGCTTACCAAGTTCTTTCAAAGTTTCTATATACCCGAGGATTGCCTCCTGGGCATTTGCAACTGCCTCTTCCCATGTATCACCTTGAGTTATACAACCAGGTAGTGCAGGAACTGTTACAGTGTAGATACCGTTTTCATTTTTTTCAAGATTAATTAAGTACCTGAGTTCCATAATATATTATAAACTAATATGAGGAGATGTCAATACACAGATTTCACAGATAGATATAAAGAACACAGATTACACAGAAATATAAATTAACCAACGCTAGAGGGCGCTACCCTTTACTGAGAAACCCCGTACGCTGTCGCTACGAGGGCAGGCGGAGAAAGGCAAATACCTAAAGATAAACAAATGCCTAAACACCTAAATGCCTAAATACCTAAATACCTAAATAGAACAAATTGGATCGAATCCCGCAACGACCGATGATAGTCCATTATATAGTAAATAACGAGACCAGGGATAATGGATACTAGATACTAGTGCAAAGAATCTACGACATAACGGCAGATGTTAGAGAAACCTGAGGGTCGCTTGACTTAGATGAAATTGCGGATAGAATAAGGTGTGAAGATGTCGCTGAACAGAAAATCGTAGTGAAGATAGTGGAATAAAACATGTTGTTAGTGAACCTTTAGTGCGTTCATCTTATCACACATCAGAGGCTGCTTCAATGTTCTGTAGAGAATCATAAACAAGGAGGTAATAATGCAAGAAAAGAAACCCCTCAGATGGTCTATCACTGTAGTACTATCTATAATGTTGGTCTGTAGCATTCCGATGTTTGCTGCTGAATTCTCAGCAGACATGGTTGAGCAGATTGGAGGTAAGAAAGGTGAAACAACATCGCACAAAATATGTGTGAAGGGTATGAAATACCGTATGGAACAAGAAGAAGAAGGACAAGAGATTATTATCCTGGTCGACATGGAAGAAAACGTGACGCGCGTCCTCATGCCTGCAGAAAAAATGTATATGGAAATGGCAAGCGATGACCTCACCAGTCTCGCGAACGATCCATTTCAGAGCGTTAAGAAAACAGAGTCCATGGGAGAGAGTAAACATCTAGGCACAGAAACAATAAATGGGTATAAGTGTGACAAATATCTCATTTCCTATGAAGGTACAGAATTGATGACGCAATGGGTGTCGAAAAAACTCAACTTCCCCTTAAAAATCGTGACCCATGGATCAGAAAAGAGATCTATGGAATTGAATAACATTAGTGAAGACCCGATTGACGATGCTCTTTTTGAGGTTCCGGATGATTACACGACAAGAGGTCCTTTACCAATGGAGGAAGTGCCTTTCGATTGATATTGAGAGACATATAAAAAGAGGGAGTGATTCATCACTCCCTCTTTTTTGTTATAAAATATTTACCCTGGGGACGGTGCTTTTTGCTGAGAATGGAAGACACGGTGACAAGGAGATGGGGAGACAGAAAGACAAGGAGAAACGGTGATAAGGAGAAAGGGAGACACGCTGCGCTGAAGGATTATTTAATTATGCGTCGAGCGTAAGGTGATTATTGGAAGGCATATTTTTTGATAATTGCGGAGGTTATGTACTGGCTGACGATTGTGGTCTTTAAATTTCTGTGTATCAATAATAACCGTTGTGCTTCGAGAACATTTTTTCTGGTTAAATATAAACCGGTATACTGGTGATAATAACCATCTGTCTCGTGTTGGTACCAGTGGTGTGCTATGCTAAAACCGCCTTCACATTTAAGCCACAAGAGATTTCTATCGGGGCGCTCAGAAAAATCACCACCATGATGAAAAGGACGTGCTCCTAAACGAGTTTTGGAGAAACCGACATGCAGTGAATAGAGCCACATTCCTGCCTTTTTGTTCGGGCTGATGACTACATCTTTAATGTGCCATAATTTCTTGAGTGCATTGTTTAGAGCAACCGAATCAATCAGGCTAAGATGTATCTTGCGTCCTTCAATGTGCATGGCACCCGGCGCAGATCGCACACCAAGGAGTATCACGTTTCCGTGGTAATGATCATTGAGCTGCCATCTGATGAAGTGTTCAAGCTTGCCCTGTCTCCTGGCATGTCGTAGGATGCTGTCGAGTTGGACTATGACATTCACTCTCGCCGCAACGTCACTGGTGTATATATCCTCAGCACCACTACCGTAGTTACCGGTAAATACTACATCAAAATACGCTGCGTGGAATCGACATTCCTGGGTTGCAGTAGCGTAAACAAGTGAAAAGTTAAAGGGCAAAAGTAAAAATGTAAAAGTTAGAAGTAAAAAGCTAATACTTATTTTTGTAAATTTGTGCGTAAGAAACCTCCTTCAGAGTATTAGAAACACTCTTTGCATCGTAATGATTACGTAGACAAACAAAGAGCATCAAGCGTCCCAGTGGAATATGCTTTCCATTCCACAGGATAAATCGAACGTCAGGCGACAAACTTATCGGATTTTTATCACTTTTTGTGTTATCTTTTCATCAACTTCAGCACCTACGGTGTCGATTACAGTGATAAACGGAAAGATAACAGTGATAATAATTCACTTTATTTTTACAACCTTGGTAACTATTTCATTATCCACTTGAATGAAGTAGATACCCGGTGCGAGTTGATTTGCATCAACTTCTCTTCCTGTGATGTCGAAGACTTTACAGTTTTTATCTGCGGGTAAGATTAAGGGACCACTAAAAATTGTAGGATCGGTATGATATTCTTTAACCAGCTTTTCAACTTGTTCTGCAACACCTGTCTCAGGAGCTATTTTAAGAAGCCAAATATCTGTACCACCTGCACCGAAGGACTCTGTCCAGCCCACAATAATATATCCACTATCAGCAGTTTGTTGAACTGAAAGTCCCTCATCCCAGCCTGTTCCTCCATATGTCTTTGTCCAGAGCGTATCACCACCAGCATCGGTTTTCACGAGATAAACATTATCACTTGGAAATGTCCAGCCCACAATAATATATCCACCATCAGTAGTTTGCCGAACTGAACTGCCATAATCCCAGCCTGTTCCTCCATATGTCTTTGTCCAGAGCGTGTCACCATCAGCATCAGTCTTCACGAGATAAACATCATCACCTGCGCCAAACGACTCTGTACTTCCTACGATGATATATCCACTATCAGCGGTTTGCTGAACACACCGACCCCCATCTGAACCTGTCCCGCCGTATGTCTTTGTCCAAAGCGTATCACCATCAACATCGGTCTTCACGAGATAAACATCATAATCACCTGCGCCGAAGGATTTTGTCCAGCCCACAATGATATATCCACCATCATTAGTCTGTTGAACTGAATAGCCATAATCAACAAATATTCCCCCGTATGTTTTTGTCCAGAGCGTGTCACCATCAGCATCGGTCTTCAGAAGCCAAACATCCCAAGCACCTGCACCGAAGGACTCTGTCCAGCCCACAATAATATATCCACTATCAGTAGTTTGCTGAACACACTGACCCTCATCTGTACCTGCTCCTCCATAGATTTTCGTCCAAACAGTATCACCATTTGCATCGGTCTTCAGAAGCCAAATATTGTTAGAGTCTGCGCCGAAAGAAGATGTGACTCCTCCAATAATGTAACCACTATCAGTAGTTTGCTGAACACACTTGCCCCAATCTGAACCTGTTCCTCCATAGATTTTCGTCCAAACAGTATCACCATTTGCATCGGTCTTCAGAAGCCAAACATCGCCAGAAATTGAGCCGAAAGAATATATGGCTCCTCCAATAATGTAACCACCATCATCAGTCTGTTGAACTGAAAATCCCCAATCATATTCTATCCCTCCATACGTCTTTGTCCACAGCGTATCAGGTGCCTGTGCAAAGACAAGTGAAAAGTTAAAAGGCAAAAGTGAAAATGCGAAAGTTAGAAGTAAAAAGCTAATACTTATTTTTGTAAATTTGTGCGTAAGAAACCTCCTTTAGAGTGTTAGTAACACTCTTTGATTACCCCGTACATTTGACAATTAACGGGGCAGGCAGTGATAAAGAAACATACTATCACCTTTTTTAAATAAAACAGCTCCCGCATCTCCTTATTCATACCTCAAATTTCATACCTCCACTGAGTATAATTGTATACGTAAGTTTAGTTTTGTCAATACCCTATGTGAACATAGGGTATACGGGATTCACACGGATATTGAAGCGGATTCATACGGAAAGAAAACGACGCGATGAAATAGCTTTCTTTGTTTCTTGAGAAACAAAGAAAGTGAGAAATCCACTTTTATCTTATCACTGCTATCTTGCCGCTTGTTTTCTTTTCGCCAGCAGACGATTTTACAACAAAGAAATAAATCCCGCTCGTAATATCGCTCACACCCCACTCGTAAGTCGCTCCTGAAAGTTCTCCTGAATCATGAATTGTTTTTCCGCTCATATCATATACCTTGATATTATCCCCAGCACTCAAATCACCTGAAAAGGTTATAGTATTTTCTCCCTGATAGACCCGGCAGGGATTGGGAAACACTTCTACCAGATATTCCTCTTCAGATACACCACTCTCATCAAATTCGTACGCGCCGAGATCCGGGGCAGCTTCCTCATAGGCCAGGTTGATGCCTTGATTCTGTGCCCACGTTATATTCCCATCAACCGTGATGGTTTTGGTCGAGTAATTCACACTGATGATACGAGCTCTCTGCGTACTCCCATAGAGTTGGATCTCATCTCCTTGAACACCCGCTATCCCCCACCCATCCATGAAGTAACCGGCATCCGCCACTTGAAATGTTGTGCCTGAACCATTGGGAGATGTCACAGTGGTCAGGTACGTTCCGGAGTCTATACACGGGCTGTTCGATAGGAGGTGGAGGTCTGGTAAATCAGGGTTGTCCGGATCAGTGCCAGATGTATCAACAAATCCCGGGTCTACATCGTTCTGATCCCAGTTGTTTTCGATCACTTGTGGATCAATTTGACCCTCATAACTGATAGAACCGTTCTTGTTGTCGTAGAAAATACAATTCTTAACGACATTTCCAACCGGGCTCGCCCCACTCCAGTTGGCAAAATACATCCCTCCTTGAAACCCGGGGTCGGTTGCCAGATGGCCATTATGATAGAAAGAATTGTGGTAAATATGATTAGAATCAGCATGATCTACTCCTGCCTGGCTAGAGACAACCTGGATACCGCCAGAACCGTTACGATAAAATGTATTAAAACGAAAAATATTGTTCGGCGTTCTCAAACCCATACCCGAGGCATCGGAAAAACCAAACCGATTGCCTTCGTAAAGACATACTCCTCCTGGTAGACCTTCAGTTATGGCAGCCCGATATCCCTCAAAACTCCAATTACCAGGATTCGTCTCATTATGAAAATAGTTGTTACGAATCACATTATACTTACTATAAACTCCAAGCGTATGATGACCGCCATAGGCAAAAGTATTGTCTTCTATCAAATTATAGTAACTTTCATCCACCGGGGAGCTTGCCCAACTGCCGATATCTAATAACGCCCCCCTATGCTCATCATAACCGCCATACGCCCACCGGTAGAAAGTACAATGATGCACCCAATTAT
>JAGMEL010000194.1 GCA_023128195.1 Caldifarciminota bacterium
ATGTTCGTTTTAATGAAGAACTGCCGGCATTTAATCGGGTTGTCATGGATTTTCCCATTGGTGCAGATGTGAAAGCTGTAGTACTGCGTGATGGAAAAGAAAAACCACTGCGGTTGAAAACGCAGGAGCGAGAGTATATGCGTCCGGAAGCAGTCGAAATTAAAAAATGGGGTATTACTGCTCGTAATATTTCACTCTTAGCGGCAAAAGAGATGAAGAGAAAAGATCAAAATGGTGTGCTTGTTACATCAGTTAAACCAAGCGGTCCATGCGGAGAGGCAAAACCCAGTATAGTGAATAATGATGTTATCGTGACAGTCGATGGTAAACAGGTTAAGACTGTAGAAGAATTTTTGGAGCTGACAGACAGAATTGTTGGGGATAAGGAAGAGCTGATATCTGTTTTGGTGACCTTTGAAAGAAATGATGAGCAGTATGCAACAGTCGCCAAGATTGGCATTAGAAAAATTGAAGCGCAAGGACAGGAAATACAAAAAGCCTGGCTTGGTATTGCGATGCAAGTGGTGACCAGAGATATTGCAGAACAGTTGGAAATAGAAGGGCGTAATGGTATCAGGGTTGTGCAGGTCTTTGAGAATACGCCGGCCGAAAGAGCCGGTTTAAAGGTTGGGGATGTGATTATTGCAATCAACGGACAACCTGTAGATGCTTCTGAACCTATTGATATAGAAGTGTTGCCAGTAATGATACGCAAATATGCTATTGGTTCCGAGGTGAGTATTACAGTTTTACGTAATAGAAAAGAATTTAACCTTTCAGTAACATTAGGATCGTTACCACGACCGCCGCGCGAGATGAAAAAGTACAGGGACGAGAATTTTGAATTCACGGTTCGGGACATTGCCTTTATGGATCGCGTTAATGAACGCTGGACAGATAAACAGAAAGGTGTTGTGGTTGAGAACGTGAGCAGTGGTAGCTGGGCAGGTCTTGCGAATGTGCTGGTAGGTGACCTTGTCCTCTCAGTGAATAATAGACCAATAAAGGATGTTGAATCGTTTGAGGATATAATGAGAGAGGTGGGGAAGAAAAAGCCCGAAAGTGTTGTGCTGAAGATTCTGCGCGGCATTCATACGTTTTTTATTGAATTGGAACCGGACTGGGAATGATTTGCGTCGGGCATAGGGCGAAGAGCGTAGGGCGTATTGCGCAGGGCACTATGCATTATAGAAGGAGAAAAAAATGATATTCTTAAAAAATAGTGTTATAAGAAAAACTATGTTCGCACCTATAATTATATTAATATTGTCACTTTTAACAGCGCCGGGATGGGCTGATGAGATAGCAGAAGCGACAAAAGAAATTGTTAATAAGTGGCAGGATGCTGTTGTAACAACGAAAATCGTTATTAAGATGCATGAAGTAGAGAGAAAAACAGAAGCAATGGCAACGATTATTGATCCTTCAGGATTGGCTATTTTATCTTTATCCCTTGTTGATCCCAGTAGTCTGCGTTCTGATGCTGATGCTGGTGCGGGAGCCGAAATAACCGATATTAAGATGGTGATGCCAGATAATAATGAGGTGCCTGCTGAAATAGTAATGCGAGACAGGGATTTGGATTTGATTTTTATTCGTCCAACTGAGAAATTGAATGAACCTATGGTAGCGCTTGATCTTACTCAAAATATTGAATTAGATGTAATGGATCAGATCGTGATTCTTTCGCATTTGGGTAGTGTTGCAGGTTATGCTCCTTCAGTTTCCTTATGGCGTATAAATGCGGTTGTCAAGAAGCCGAGAACATTATATGTACCAGAGTTCATGGCTATTTTAAATGGCTTAGGAGTTCCTGCATTTACTCTGGATGGAAAGATTGTTGGGATACTTTTATTAAGGATCAGCAAGTCTCTAAGTGCTGGTGGTGGTTCTTTTTTTGGTGGATTAGGAGGTTCGGGCATACTGCCGGTTATTCTGCCTGCCGAAGAAATAATTGAAGTGATAAGTAAAATACCAGAACTTAATAAATGAAGGGATAGCTCTTACAGCGCGGTAGTAGTCACCTTGTGACGATTAAGGCACTTCAAGAACAAATATAGCGAAATTAACGATTTAAATTTACCTCGCTGTTTGTAAAATACGGCGAGGCAGTATTGACGATCGAAACGTTATTAATTAACCAAACGCTTTAGATCTTTGCGGTATTTTTGAGCTTGGTCGTAGCCCCGGTTAATTGCTTCCCTTGCTTTTTCAAAGTGGCTTAAACTGATCCCTTTTGTATTGATGTTTATCAGAATGCCATCTTTCAAATACATAAGTTGGTAATCTATTAATCTAGATGTAATATAATCGAATATTTCAATAAAAACTTTCTTGATATTATAGGTTTTGTGTGTTGGTGGTGCAGACGACATCTCACACTGTTTATAATCTATTTTACGCAAGACATTGACTGCAATAATCTTTTTGGCGCCGAATTTCTGCGCAATAGTAATAGGCAGTGGATTGACAAAACCTCCATCTATAAGGACCCTTCCGGCATAATTATGGGGCATGAAAACGACTGGTATAGAGATTGCTGATCTTATTGCCTGGATTAAATCTCCTTTATTAATGATGATTTCTGAGTGATGTTCTATATCTGTTGCAACGGCGACAAATTTTATTGGTAATTCCTCGATTTTTTTTGTACCAAGATATGGTTTTAAATATTTTATAATATTTCTGCCATCGACAAAACCCTTTTTAGAAATATGAAGTTTGAAAAGCCATTTCTTTTTCTTTTTATCAATTTTCATACAAATTTGTTCAAGTTCTTTTGAATTAAATCCTGCAGCATAAAAGCCGCCAATAAGTGCTCCCATGCTTGCACCGATAATGATGTCCGGTTTTATACCCTCTTCTTCTAAAACCTTCAGGACACCGATATGGGCATATCCTTTGGCTGCACCACCACCCAATACTAAGCCGAGCATTGTTTATTATAGCTATTTTCTCTACTGAATCAATACAGAATCGTTGAATTCAAAAGTCGTGTGGCAGAAAAATAAACAAATTACTCAATGACATAATGTCTAATGACTTAATTTTGGAATTAATCCTTGACTTTTTTACGAAAATATACATAATATATTCTATGACTCGGGAGAATGCATTGAAGCTATTGCGCGAAAAATTGAAGAATAAAAATCTTTTTAAACACTGTTTAGCTACTGAGGCATGTTTAAAAGAGCTTGCAGAGAGGTTTGAAGAGGATAAAGATACATGGGCATTGGCTGGATTGTTGCACGACATTGATTATGAAGAGACTAATGCAGATCCAACAAGGCATGGTTTGGTCGGAGCAGAATATCTTGAGAAGACAGGTTTGGACAGTACAATAGTTACGGCAGTAAAGGTGCATTCCGGACATCTGCCTGCAGGCTCGAACCTGGATTGGTCATTATTTGCTGCTGACCCCCTGACCGGACTTATTGTTGCAAGTGCCCTAATGCATCCGGACAAAAGTTTGAAATCACTCGACACTGATTTTGTTTTACGAAGATTTAAAGAAAAACGCTTTGCAGCAGGTGCGAACCGGGAGCAGATTTTAACCTGTAAGAATTTAGGATTAGAACTTAATGAATTTATCGAGATTTGCTTAAGGGGAATGCAAAAAATATCTGAAGAGTTGGGTTTATGAAAGAAAGTTACACATTTGAAAATATTATCATTCGCTTAAAACAGTACTGGCAAAAAAAGGGTTGTTTACTCTTTGAGCCATACAATTCTGAAGTGGGAGCGGGAACATTTAATCCAGCAACATTTATTAGAATACTGGATGAAAAACCCTGGAATGTATGCTATGTAGAAATATCAAAACGGCCAAGAGACGGCAGGTATGCAGCAAATCCTCTTCGGTTTCAACAATTTTACCAACTTCAGGTAATTATGAAACCGAGCCCTTCAGATATTCAGCGGATTTATTTAGAATCTTTAGAGCATCTTGGTCTTAAATTTAAAGAACATGAAATTAAATTTGTTGAGGGAGATTGGGATGCTCCTACACTTGGTGCCTGGGGTCTTGGCTGGGAGGTATGGCTTGACGGCATAGAAATCACCCAGTTTACGTATTTTCAACAGGCGGGCGGTATTGATCTATCTGTCATTCCTGTTGAAATAACCTATGGTTTAGAAAGGATTGCACTGGTTTTACAGGACGTGCCGTCGGTTTTTGATTTGAAATGGAATAATAATTTAACCTGGGGTGATGTTTACCGTCAGAATGAGATGGAATTTTCAGAATACAATTTTGAACGGGCAGATCCCGAATTCTTGATTTCTCTGTTCAGTAAATATGAAGCCGAAGCAAAAAAGGTTTTTAATGATGGTCTTGTCCTTCCTGGTTACGACTACACAATAAAATGTTCTAATATATTCAATCTATTGGAGGCGCGGGGTGTAATAAGTATTTCTGAACGGGCAAAGATGATTGGTCGGGTACGGGCACTTGCAAATCAGGCAGCAGAGCTTTATCTGAAAAAAAATTCAGAAGGAAAAGAAGAAAAATCTGAAGAGAAATGATTGATTTTTTATTAGAGATTGGATTTGAAGAATTTCCACCTGCACTACTGAAAAGAACTGCTGAAGATTTATCAGCAAAGGTGGAAAAATTGTTAGTTGATGAGCGGATATTCTACCGTTCGATCAGAGCAATATATACATCAAGACGCTTTGGTTCGCTCGTTCTTGGACTGACTCGAAAACAAAAGCCACAGATTATTGAAATTCAGGGTCCGCCAAAAAAACTCGCTTTTGACAGTGAAGATAAACCCACAAAAATGCTTCAGGGATTTATGAAGGCAAATAATCTGAAACTTTCGCAGATTTTTACGAAAAAGATTAAAAAGGGTGAATATACATGTGGTAAAAAAGAGATTGCAGGTGCAAATACTGACGATATATTGTGTAAAGAAATTCCCGAGATTATCAGAGGTTTAGAATTTCCCAAGACAATGGTGTGGACCAAAGGGGGGATTAGATTTCCCAGACCAGTACGCTGGATCGTTGCTCTTCTGGACAGAAGACCACTCAGGTTTACATTTGCAGGTATCAAGGCAGACCGTTATTCTTCTCCAAACCAGCATTTTTCATTTAAACCAATTCGGTTAGAAAAACCAAGGGAATATTTAATTTTGCTGAGACATGGTGGTGTGATTGCTGACCCTAATGAACGGAGAAGGATAATCTTGAAACGCATAAAACAAGCAGCAGAAAAGATAGGTGGAAAACCACTATATACTGAGGAAATGATCGAAGAAATAAATAGCACAATTGAATATCCCGA
This sequence comes from Caldifarciminota bacterium, assembly GCA_023128195.1. Classification (GTDB taxonomy): domain Bacteria; phylum Hydrothermota; class Tepidihabitantia; order SM23-42; family SM23-42; genus SOIY01. The sequence continues at coordinate 5,288 of JAGMEL010000194.1, forward strand.
GGTCGTTACTGGAGAATTTGAAAATCAATATCTTGATTTGCCTGAAGAGGTTTTAATGGCTGTTCTGAAGGTTCAGGGCGATTTAATATGGGTTAAAGGTTCAAATAAATTTATCTGCATCTTTAACGGCAAGAAAAAGGCAGTTCAAAATGTAAGGAAAGGTTATGCGCGCGGTATGGCGGCAAAATTGTATGATGCTTATTTCTATTACAAAAATGATTTAAAGCAGGGCTTACAGAATATGTTGGCACAGACAAAGAAAATGATGTGGTTAGAGGACTTGGGCAGTCTTTATGATAAGGCAACTCGAATAAACCGACTCGTAGAGATGTTTAAAACAGTACCCGAATTGGACATAGATGTATTGAAACGCTCTGCAATGTTATGTAAGGCAGATTTACTTTCACAGATGGTTAGAGAAAAGGATTTTACTTTTTTACAGGGCATAATGGGTGGTCATTATGCCGAGGCGTGCGGTGAAGATAAACAGGTGGCAGCTGCAATAAAAGAACATTACCTTCCTAAATTTGTTGGTGATACAATGCCCAAAACTAAAGAGGGGTCAGTATTATCTGTGGTCGACAAAATTGACAATGTAATTGGCGCATTTTTGAGCGGTAATCGCCCAAGCGGTTCATATGATCCATTCGGTGTAAGAAGAAATGGGTATGCTGTTGTTAGCGTTATTGACGCGTGTTCAATGAATATTTCATTATTTGAAATAATTGATAATCTTTTAAAACTATATAATAAAGATTTTGATAAAAATATAATTTCTGAATTTTTTATTGAAAGATTCACCCGGTATCTCCAGGATAAAAAATTTAGATACGATGAGATTAATGCAGTGCTTGCTATGTGGAAAGGAGATGTTACAGATGCGCGCATAAGATGCGAGGCGCTTAAAAAATTGAGGGGCAAACCTGATTTTACCAAACTGGTTATTGGTCAAAAAAGGGTGAGGAATATATTGAAGGATATAAAAAAGATTGGTGTGGTAAATGAGGAGTTGCTTAAAGAAGATGCAGAGAAGAAATTGTATAAAAAGGGATTGGAAACAAAATCAAAAATAAAAGAATTATTTCAAAAGCGTGATTATTTTAAAATACTGAATCTTTTATTAGCAATGAGAATTGATATCGATAAGTTTTTTGACGATGTTATGGTTATGTGTGATGACAAGATTTTAAGGAATAACCGTTTAGCCCTTGTGAACTACATTAATAGTCTTTTTTCACAGTATGCAGATCTTTCGCAGATCGTTATTGAAGGCGAAAACCAGCAGGAGTAGAATAATATCAAAAAGATATTCTTGAACCAAGTTCAAAAAGATAGTGTAGGTAATAATATTGGGGCATTTGGTTGGATTGATAGAATAAGAGATCTGGGTGGTTTGTTTTTTATAGATTTGAGGGATCGGACAGGGATCTTACAGCTTGTTATCGACCCACAAAAAATTCCTGAGGCAAAAAATCTGGGATTGCAGGATTGTATATACGCTGCCGGTTTAGTACGCGAGCGGCCAGAAGGTCAGAAGAATGCAAAAATGGCAACGGGTGATATAGAATTAGAAGTAGAAAGTTTAGAGGTTTTGAATAAATCAAAGGTTCCACCATTTGTGGTTGAAAATGACGTTAAGGCAAATGAGGAATTGCGACTCCGCTATCGGTATCTTGATTTACGCAGGGCACCAATGCAAAAGAGTATTATATTCCGACATTGTGTAATCACAGCAATGAGAGAGTATTTAAATAAGAACGATTTTATTGAAATCGAGACCCCGATTTTAACCCGCAGCATGCCTGAGGGCGCGCGCGATTATCTTGTTCCATCGAGATTATATCCAAAGAAATTTTATGCCCTTGCCCAATCTCCTCAAATGTATAAACAGCTTTTAATGGTTGCGGGATTTGAAAGATATTATCAAATAGCGCGCTGCATGCGTGATGAAGACCCAAGACATGATAAGCAGCCTGAGCATACCCAGATCGATATTGAGATGTCTTTTGTTGATGAAGATGATGTGTTTAAAATTGCTGAAGGTATGTTTACCCACATATTAAAGGCGGCCTTAAATCAGGAATTGAATACACCTTTTCTCAGGTTAACCTATAAGCAGGCAATAGAAAGATATGGTACTGATAAACCAGATCTCCGTTTTGAAATGGAGATAATAGATTTAAAAGAGATTTTCAAAGAGAAAGAGTTCCCGCCTTTTAAGGATAAACAAGAGATAAGGGGGTTGGTTATAAAAGATGGTGGTGCGATTTCAAGAAAGAAACTTGAGACATTGAATGAACAGGCAAAAGAGTTGGGTCTTGCTGGAATTTTCTGGTGCAAAAAAGATGAGAAATTTAGCGGCAGCATTGCTAAACTTATGGATGAAGATATTGCTGCTGAATTAAAATTAGAAAAGGGTGATTTATTAATCATATCATCAGGTGATAATAAGATATTTTCATTCCTGGGTTCCTTGAGGAATGACATCGCTACAGAACTAAAATTACATAAACAAGGCTTTAAATTTTTATGGGTGTATGATTTTCCATTATTCGAATTCGATGAAGAGACAGAAACATATGCTCCATGTCATCACATTTTTTCCCAGCCAAAAGAGGAGGATATTAAATATCTTGATTCTGACCCTTTGCGTGTTAGGGGAAGATTATATGATCTGGTATGTAATGGTAATGAACTTGCTTCTGGTAGTATTAGGAATCATAACCGTGCTCTACAGGAAAAGCTTTTTGCAATAGTAAATATGGATAAGAATAAATACACGATGCTCCTTGATGCACTTGAATATGGAGCACCGCCCCATGGCGGTATTGCACCCGGGATTGACCGCATTATTATGGTCCTTGCCGGATTGAATTCAATCAGGGATGTTATTGCATTTCCCAAGACGACCACTGCACAGGGGTTATTAGAGAAGATACCGGATTTTGTCACGCCTGAGCAATTGAAAGAACTGCACATAAAATTTGAGTGACAATAACGTTTAACGAGAAATTTCCCCCACACCTATGCATAGGTGTAAGGGAAAACAAGAGGGCTCAAGAAGGCGAAAAGAAGGCTATGAAGATAAAAGGCATAAGAGGGCAGAAGAAGGCGGAAAGAAGGCTATGAAGATAAGGGGTTTAGTGGGTTACGAGAGAGAAAGGATGTCAGCGGTGAAGTCATTAATAGCCTTTTGTAGCCCTTTTTCAGCCATCTATCAGCCTTCTTTAACCCTCTTTATTATAGGAGGTATGTATGAATAAGCTTAAGTGGGTCGTAAGTATGCTATTTGTGGTTTTGCTTATTACACCTGGTTATGCTATTACGTTAAGAAGCGGTGATGTATTGGAAATTGCAGAGGATGAGGTGATTGATGATGATCTTATTCTCTTTGCCCAAAGCATCGATATTAAGGGAAAGGTTAATGGAGATGTTTGTGCATTTGCACAGGAGGTTAAAGTAAGCGGTGAGATCGAAGGTTCGATATTCAGCGGTGCTGCAACCATAGATATAGATGCAAAGCGTGTAAAGACCGTATGGGCAATGGGTGGTAATATCACTATTTCCGGTTTGATTGATAGAAATGTATTACTTTTTGGTGGTTCGCTTCTAATCGATGACAATGCCAGAATTAGCAAAGACCTTATAGTATATGGTGGTAAATTTAATGTAAAAGGTGATATTAGCGGAGAAATTAAGGGTGGTGTTGGCAAATTTGTCATGTCCGGTAAGAGTGGTGATATAAATATTAATGCTGGAGAAACAAAGATAAAGTCAGGTGCCCAGATATCTGGTGATTTTGTATTGGAGAGTGCAGAAGAACCTGTTATTGAAGAAGGCGCTGTTATTACTGGTGAGACAAAATTGGAAAAGCCAGAAGAAAAGGGCGAAGGTATTTTATTTGCTATTGCTCCCATGTTAGCATTCTTCATTATGTTTATGAAGATCGTTATGTTCATCGCCAAAGTAATCGTCGGTGTCATTATTATTGCGCTCTTCAAGAACTTTGTGCGTAAGGTTATGGATACGTTTATTAGCAAACCATGGCTATCATTGGGATGGGGATTTTTAGGATTCATTGTAATTCCCATAGCTGTAATGATACTTTTTGCAATATTGATTGGATTCCCTATTGCTGTTTTTGGTACATATGTCTACACTATACTAATTTATCTTTCTTCAATATTCGTTGCTCTTGTGGTTGGTGAAAAGATAATCCAACTTTTCAAAAAAGAAGGAGAAATCTCTTTATATGTTTCTTTCATTATTGGTATTATTGTGCTTTTCGTTCTCGGATTGATACCTGTTCTTGGTTTTATTATCAATATATTAGTACTACTATTTGGCATGGGTATGCTATTGTTGGGTAGCTGGAATTTATTGAAAGAAATGAGAGAGAAAAAATTGATTTAATATAATGCATATCCTTGTAGTAGATGATGAAGAGGCGCAGCGTACGCTCCTTGCAGGTTTTTTAGAGAAAAAGGATTATACAGTAACGACTGCAGCCTCGGGTAAAGAAGCGATAGAAAAAAATCGTACAGCCGGTTTTGATCTGGCGATCTTAGATTTAAAAATGCCGGAAATTGACGGTGTTGAGACAATGGCAAAGATGAAGGAAATAGATCCGGAAACTGATTTTATTATACTCACAGGATATGGTACAGTTGAATCTGCGGTTGAAGCCATGAAATTAGGTGCCTATGATTATTTAAATAAACCGATTAATCTCGATGAACTTGAGTTGATGATTGAACGCATTCATGAGGAGCAAACAGTGCACCGGGAGCTGGAAGTACTTCGAGAAGAGATAGAAGAGGAATTTGAGACTGGGTCATTTGTTGCGGAAAGTAAGGGGATGAAAGAGGTGCTGGGTTTTATTTCAAGGGTAGCGAAATCAGATTCCACAGTTTTGATTCACGGTGAATCAGGTACAGGTAAGGAGATGGTTGCTCGTTTAATTCATAAGGCGAGCAACCGTCAAAATAATCGATTTATTCCGATTTCCTGTGCAGCACTTCCAGAAACCCTTCTTGAAAGTGAATTGTTTGGTTATGAAAGGGGTGCTTTTTCAGGTGCAGAAAAAAGGAAGATAGGAAAATTCGAGCTGGCACATAGGGGAACACTTTTCCTTGATGAAATTGGCGATCTGCCACTCAGCACCCAGGTTAAACTTCTGCGTGTACTCCAGGAATTTACATTTGAACGACTTGGAAGTAATACTACAATTAAAGTTGATGTTCGGTTGATTACTGCAACAAATCAAGATTTAGAGAAAAAGATTTCTGATGGTACGTTTCGTAAAGATCTGTATTATCGCTTGAATGTTATTGCAATTGTAATTCCACCTTTAAAAACAAGAAAAGAAGACATAAAGCCACTTGTTGAACATTTTATAAATAAATTTTCTTGTCGGTGTAATAAAAAAATTAAGGGAATTTCAAAACAAGGGTTAAATAAATTACTGAGATACGATTGGCCAGGTAATATTAGAGAATTAGAAAATGTTATAGAGCGTGCTGTGGTTCTTTGTCGCGGTACCTTACTCGAGTCAAGAGATTTTCCTTTAAAGACTGAATTCGATAAAAGGATTAATGATATTGAGTCTTTACATGAAGTCGAAAAAGAACATATAAAGATGATACTAAAGAAAACCGATTATAGCCTCTCAGAAGCAGCAAAAAGATTGGGTATCCATCGTAATACTCTCAGGTTGAAGATAAAGGAATACGGGATAAAGAAAAACGCAGGAAATGCAGGATCGTCCGCCACATAACATGGCGGACTTGCAGGAAACGCAGAATCATCCCGCACCGATGTATAGGTGCGGGATTCGCCTATAAATACTTAACATCAATGGCGAGTCCCGTAGGGACGATACTGCGAATGAAATGATGCTGCGAATCCCATCCCTTTGTAAAAGGGTGGGATGATACTGCGAGCCCGCCTCAGGCGGGTGATACTGCGTGTGTATATCCTTGACACACAAACATTTTTCACTATAATTTAGGGCATGGAGACAAAATATATTTTTGTTACGGGTGGTGTTGTTTCTTCATTGGGTAAAGGGATAGCTACTTCAGCTATCGGACTTCTCCTTAAATCTTACGGCCTGAAAGTAACTCTTCAAAAGATTGATCCTTATATTAATGTTGATCCCGGAACCATGAATCCTTATCAGCATGGTGAGGTTTTTGTAACCGAGGATGGTGCTGAGTGTGATTTGGATCTAGGACATTACGAGAGATTTTTGAATAATTCACTAGGCAGAGAGAATAATATTACAACAGGTCAGATTTACTATTCAGTCATTTCCCGGGAGCGTCGTGGTGAATACCTGGGTAAAACTGTACAGGTTATTCCACATATTAC
>JAGMEL010000195.1 GCA_023128195.1 Caldifarciminota bacterium
ATTCTAAGAACTTTTTATTTCAACCATTAACTAAAGCGCTTGAGATAATTAAGGACTACATCTGATTTACTCTACATTCCCACTTTCTCGAGAAAGTAGGAATGTAGAGAGGTTTGAATTCGTATATAGATTAATTAAAGAACTAAAAAGAAGAAAAAGACAGTTGGTCTTCCCGAATTTTCTCGCTTCTTTACTTGCGACAAGAACAGGAGGAAAGAAGATACGTTTCACCCCGTGCAACATCGTTTAACGGGGCAGGCTGAAGACATATCCGCCACGAAACAAGGCGGATTGAAGCTACAGTCATCTCACATTTGTTCGATACACTGAAATCTGCAGCTCAATCGGAGATTAAGGCATATTTCGTGCATGCTTCGCTGAACAAAGAAACAGGTATAAAGTAAAGCCTCTGGGGAATTCGGCGGATTTTTTTATTCAACATCCCGACCTTTGGTCGTAGTTCGCCTTGTTAAATAAGTTTATAGGAAAATGTGCGGACTGTGGGGTAAAATCTTGAATCTTGAATAATAGAAAAAATCATGATGAATGTCAATGGAAAAATCGTTTGACCCCAACGTCTGATCCATATACTTTTCGTTGACTTTTTTATTTTATTCTGTATACTTTCAATTGGAGGTTATAAATGACCAAGGGCGTCCTAAACAAATTAATTGAAGATTTTGAACGTTTGCCATTGGATGATAAGGAGTACGCACTTGATATTATCAAAAGGCAAGTAATAGAAGCAAAAAGGGATACTATTGCCAGACGGGCAAAAATGGCTGTGACGAACTATAAGAAGGATTTTGTGAAAAAGGGAACTATCAAAGACTTGTATAAGGACTTAGAGGGTGATTAAGTTAATATGGGATCAGCGATTCAAAAGGACTTATAAAAATAAAGTTAAAAATAACAGAGAATGTAAGAAAAAATTTTGGGAAACTATGAGTCTATTCTCACAACATCCGTTTGATCCTCGTTTAAGGACACATAAGTTAACAGATAAGCTCAAAGGGCTTTGGGCATTTAGCGTTACTTATGATTGCAGAGTGATTTTTAGTTTCTTGAACAAAAATACTGTGTTGTTGATAGATATTGGTGGACATGATGAAGTCTATTGATCTACCGGATAACACAATTTCGGTAAAACGCCTTTGTAAACTTTGACCTAGGTGCCCTGAGAATGGGTAATTTTTATGTCACTTGAGTTCAATGTGTTAAAACCGCCAATGTACACCGGCGGTTTTTTTTATTCAACTATTGACATTATCTACAACATATGTAATATTAAGTGTTATGAAGTATAAGGCAGTTACTATAGTTCAACAAGACAAAGCATTGAGAATGTTTCTTGCAAATATTCAGAAAATAAGAAAAAAGATAAAAGTAATTTATCTTTTTGGTTCGAGGGCAAGGAAGACATTTCGTCCTGATTCTGACTACGATATATTGGTAGTTGTTAACGATAAGATCATAAAAGATAAACTTTACGATGTAACAGTAGAGATATTTTGTGAAACAAATGCCGATATTTCACTGAAGATCTTAAAAAAAGAGGATTTTGAGAAGTTGAAAACTCTGCGAACACCATTTATTGAAAATATCACAAAAGAAGGTATTAGAATTGGATAAAAACCAAAAAGAGATCATTAAAGCATACATAGAAACTGCAAAAGATAAAATTGAATCCGCAGAAATTCTATTTAAATATCGAAAATATGATGATACGGTTTCAAGGGCATATTATGCAGTTTTTCATTGCGCACAGGCATTGCTCATAAGTGTAGGTTTCAAGGCAGAAAGCCATTCAGGTGTTAGGCATCTATTTGGACTACATTTTATAAAAGGTGGTAAATTTGACAAGAAGTTCGGCAGATATCTAAAGCGTTTGAAAGATGAAAGAGAAAATGGAGATTACGGTATTTTTACACTAATAGAAAAGAATGATGCTAAAACGGCAATTGAAGAGGCAAAAGAATTTCTTGCTCAAACTGAGATTTATTTGAAAAAATCTTTATAGATAGTTAATCTAATATAATTAAAAAGACAAAGCCCACAGGGTTTTCAAACCCTTTGGGCTTTTTGTTTTTTTACTGGGTAATTTTACTAAGTAACTTTTCAGTAAGATAGGCAATTGAGAATTTGTAATTCTTAATTAAGTTTATAGTAGACATGAAAAGATTGTATTGTAAAAAGGATCGAGGATTATGTCTTTAATCGATAAGCGTATGTATAGAGAGGCAACAACACAGGAGTTCCATAGGAGTCACGTAAGAACTCGATATGCAGTTGATGTTGTACAAGTTGTAGAAAGGTTTCAAGGTAAAGAGCCGTTGTTGAAAAGACCATTTGATGTTTTGCTCTCAGGAATAGGATTGATTGTCTCTGCCTCGCTGTGGGCACTAATATGGCTTGCCATTATGATTGAGGATGGATTTCCTGTGATCATACGACAAGAACGAATAGGCAAATACGGCAAGTTGTTCAAAAACTATAAATTTCGTTCAATGGTGAAATCAACATTAAAAGAAAAGGTCAATATTCAAGCTACAGAAAACGATCTAAGAGTTACAAAGGTTGGTAGAATTCTCAGAAAATGTGCACTCGATGAATTACCTCAGTTGATAAATATATTTCTGGGACAGATGAGTTTTGTAGGACCGAGAGCACTTTTACCAGAAGAAAAAGAAGTGCATTCACCTGGTAATGTATACACAAATGGCGGGATACTTGCTATTGCAGAGATCCCTGGTTATGCCAAAAGGATTACTGTAAAGCCAGGACTTACAGGCATTGCTCAGATATGGGCTCCGCGTGATATACCAAGAAGACATAAGTTTAAATATGATTTGTTATATATCCGAAAAAGGGCTTTTTGGTTGGATCTGAAGCTTATATTCATTTCTTTCTTAGTAACATTCAGGAGCAATTGGGAGAGAAGAGAGGCGAAATTAGGGATTCTTGATAGGCAACAGGTTGCAACTTCGAACATATGGTTGCAGCCTATAGTAACATACTGGATGCCCTTACTTGCGTTTCTCGTATTGATATTCCCAGCCTTTAATATCTTTGACAAGTATATCTATACCTGGGATACTTTCAGATTTTTTGGCGATAGTATAAGATTATTTGTGCCGGAGACACCTCTTTATGTATTGACGACACTCTGGACCATAGTACGTAAATTATTGCATTTTATTGTCTATGCGATTCTCACCTTTTTATTATTCCGTGGGTTCAGAGGTGATAAGAAAATTATTTCTATGAAACATTTTTTGTTTGCTGGTTTCACAACAGTCGGTATCTGCTGTGCTGACGAACTTATCCAGTCCTTAATGCCATCGAGAGGTTTTGAACTATTGGATATTCTAATAAACTTGATGGCAATGATATTTGTTTTGCTGTTACTCTACAGGAAATACCGAGCGAGTATTGTGAAGGAGCATCCAGGATTGGAATGGGCAGAACGACCTATTTGGAACACAAAGAGCATCAAGAAATATGTCTATTCATGGCTGCCCGTAGTGACTTATTTAGGCATTTTATTTGTTACAGCGAATGTCTTGTTAACCAATGAAAACACCCTGCGTATCATTAACCACGTAACTGCGTTATGGGTACCTGATGCGAATCATGCCACTGTGTGCATGTTTGTGGGTAAAACTCGTGACTGGAGTCATATTCTGATATATGCCGCCTTTACCTACTTAGTGTTTCGCGCAATCAAAAATACATGCAAGAAATCGATGTTATGTTGTGTAGTCATGGCTGGGATTTGTGCATTGGGTTTTGGCACGCTCGATGAGGTAGCACAAATGTTTGTGGCAGGGCGCAGTGCATCAATGACTGATTGGTTTATTGATGTAATGGGCGTTGCCGTTGGAATCGGATTGATTTTCACGACGAAACGAAAAGCGTCATTGCACGCTACGCTGAAGACACATTTCATTGAAGACACGCCTTCGGCTGAAGACACGATTCTCTGAAGATACGCCTTCGGCTGGAGACACGTCCGCCCATGGCGGACTGGAGACACGGAGACCGGGGGACGAGAAGTAAGAATCAAGATGTAAGAAGTAAGAAGCAAGAGAAAAACTCCAAGAGGCAAGATCTCCCGCTCTGCGGGATCCTCAATTTTCTTATATAAAGAATTAATATGATAAATCGGGACAAGAACCAAGAAATAAGAAGCAAGAAATAAGAAGCAAGAAGCAAGAAGCAAGAAAACCAAACCCCGTTAGAGATAAATAGCAAGATCTTATGTTCTACACGTATGTCCTTCAGATTTAATTTTCTATCGAGTTAAAGCGTTTCCTATCTCTAACGGGGAAAGAAAACAACCCCGTTTTTTTTATTCAACTATTGACTTTGTAACAGATTTATATAGGATGGTGTTATGCTGGAAGACATAAATGTTGCGGTGATTGGCGTTGGAAATATGGGTAGACATCATGCCCGTGTCTATGCTGAGATTGAAGGCGTGAATCTTGTTGCTGTTGCCGACCGCAACAAACATATCGGACAGAAGATTGCGCGAAAATTTAATTGTAGATATTACAGTGATTTTTTAAAACTGATTAATTCTGAGAAAATAGACGCTGCAACAATTGCAGTTCCCACATCCCTGCATAAAAATGTCGCAATCGCCTGTATTGATAAGCAGATACCAATATTGATTGAAAAACCAATTGCCGAATCTATACAATCGGCTCAAAAAATTATCAATAAAAGCAAAAAAAATAATATTGCTGTTTGTATAGGCCATATTGAAAGATATAATCCTGTTGTTCAGGAATTGAAGAAACTCATAAAGCAAAATAGATTTGGCAGAATAATTTCAATAAATAGTAAAAGGGTTGGTTTATATCCACCCCGGGTAAGTGATGTTGATGTAATAATCGATCTGGCTGTTCATGATATCGATGTGTGCAATTTTTTACTGGAAAAAGAACCAAAGAGTATTTATGCACAGGCAGGAAAGGCACTCAACAGCAAAAGGATTGACTATGGTGATATTTTTCTGGATTATAATGGCGTTAACGTTTTGTTACAGGTTAACTGGATAACACCGGTAAAGGTGAGGGAATTGACTCTAACCGGGATAAAGGGTTATGCAGAGTTGAGTTATTTAAATCAAACACTTAGAATTTATAAAAAAGGTCATGGGGAAGATGTTGATATAATTAATATTGAGGAGATAAATTTGAGAAAGGAAGAACCGTTAAAAAGAGAACTTCAGAATTTTGTTGAATTTATTAAAACTAAAAAAGGTGATGTAGTAAATGCCGAGGCAGGACTTTTATCGCTCAAAGTGGCGCTAAAAGCCATTAATTCTCATGAAATACACAGGGTTGTTAAGTTATAGAAATTCATGAAAGAACCATTTTCAAAAAGATTTTTTGATATTTTTCTATCAATTATTGGATTGATACTCTCTTCCTGGTTATGGGTATTAATCTGGATTGCAATTATCATTGAAGATGGGTTTCCTGTTTTTTTTAGACACAAACGCATTGGAAAGCATGGAAAACTTTTTAATTCTATGAAATTTCGCTCAATGATAAAACACACATTGAACGAAAAAGTCAATTACCAGGCAATTGAAAATGATCCCAGGATTACGCGGGTCGGCAGGTTCTTAAGAAAAACTGCCATAGATGAATTGCCGCAACTATTGAATATTTTTTTTGGTGAAATGAGTTTTGTTGGTCCCAGGGCGCTTCTACCTTCTGAGATTGAAGCCTGTAGCAATGGTAAATGTATTCATATTTATGATATACCGGGTTATGAAAAAAGGATTGAAGTCAGACCCGGTCTTACCGGTATTGCCCAGGTTTATGCGCCGCGTGATATAACACGAAGGCACAAATTCAAATATGATTTACTCTATATCAAAAAGATGAATATATTCCTGGATATAAAACTTATTCTGTTGTCATTTCTTGTGACCTTTAAAGGTAGATGGGAAAAACGCGGTTTGAAACTTACGATGTTAGAAAAAACAAAATAGAATAAAATGAGGAAGAAATATGACGTGGTTGTAGTAGGTGCTGGACCAATTGGTTCGTATACTGCATATCAATTAGCAGATAAAGGATTTGATGTTTGCCTGCTTGATGAAAAAGAGAATATTGGTGAAGATGTTATTTGTGCCGGTGTAATTGGTAAGGACGCATTTAAGCGATATGATTTACCAAGCAAATCTATTTTATCGCGGATAGATTCTGCGACCTTTATCTCGCCATCTGGTCAACGATTGGAATATGAACCTCAGGATGTTTTTGCATATGTGCTCAGTCGTAATATTCTTGACAAAGGTATTTTGAAATTAGCTAAGAAGATTGGGGCTGATGTCATTTTGAAACAGAAAGTAAAAGACATTAAGGAAAATTCCGGTTATTACACTATAGTTTGTAATAAGAAAAAATATCATGCAAAGACTGTAGTTCTTGCTACAGGAATTAATTATGAACTTCATTCTAAAATAGGAATGAGTAAACCACCAAAGTTTCTTTACGGCTCCCAGATTGAAATACCAATATCCTTTTCACAATCAAACATTCAAATACATATAGGACATAAATTCGTTCCCGGTTCATTTGGTTGGGTTATTCCAGCGGGCGATAACTCATCGAGGATTGGCGTTATTGTGAATAGAAAAGGTAGAATATGGCTTGAGAGAATGCTCGAACAAAGGTTGAATTTTTCAGTTAAAAAACTTAACAAAGATGAATTAAAACTAAAACCAATTGCCTACGGTCCGATTAAAAAGAGTGTCAAGGGAAATATTCTTGCAATCGGTGAGGCTGCAGGTCAGGTCAAAACGACTACGGGTGGAGCAATCTTTTATGGCTTATTATGTTCTGAAATAGCTGTAGATAAATTAAGTAAAACAATTAAAAATGGTTGTAGTCTGAATGATTATGAATTAGCCTGGCGCAGTGCATTAGCTTCTGAACTCGATATTGGTAAACGTCTGAGAAAAATCGCACTTACACTGGATGATGAAAAAATTGAAAAGCTATTCACATTTGTTAAAAAAAACCGGTTCTGGGTACAATTACTTGTTCCCAGAATTGACTTTGATTATCATTCAAATTTAATATTTTTCTGTTTGAAGAGTTTTGGTTCCCTGATGAAAATACCTAAAAGATGGTAGATAGAAGATGAAAGATAATACCTGATCTCAAGAACCAAGCTCCAAGAACCAAGAGGCAAGATGACATGCTTCGCTGTAATTGAACACTGCCTCTCGAAAAACTCGAGACCTTGGCGTGCGAGAATTGAATATGAAACGGTGAATCGGGGAAACGGAGATACGGAGACCTTTGAAGACAAGGGAAATGGGAGATAAGGAGACCTGGAGACAAAAACAAGCTCCAAAAACCAAGAGGCAAGAAACAAGAAGAAAGAAGCAATAAAACCAAAGAAACAAAAAATATGTGTTCTGTGTTCTCTGCGAATTTTTGCGCCCTTTGCGGTTGCAAATAAATTTATCCCGTAGTTCGATAGAACAGCGGGGCCAAACAAACTAAAAAAACTAAAGAAACCAAATAAACGCTATTAATAATCTAATCGAGTATCGAGTATCTAGTATCGAGTATCGAATATCGAGCATCTAGCATCGAGTATCGAGCTTAGAGCCATCATTTGTCGATTCCGACATTGACATTTAGGCTCAAGTCCGTATAATGAATCCATGAATAAGAAATACGATGTAATAGTCATTGGTGCGGGTCCCGGGGGATATCCGTGTGGGATTAGGCTTGGTCAGTTAAACAAAAAAGTATTGGTTATAGAGGCAAAATATCTGGGTGGTTTATGCCTTAATCAGGGCTGTATTCCAACAAAAGCACTGAGTTATGCCTGTGAAATGACTGATAATTTCAAAAAAGCAAAAAGAATGGGTTTTAATATTGAGTTTCATGGTTTTGATATAAATATCATGAGAAATTGGAAACAAGGTATTGTTAAGAGATTAAGAACTGGTATAGAATTTCTGTTTAAGTCAAATAATATTGAATGGAAACAGGGATTTGCTAAAGTGATTTCTGAACACCGTGTTCAGGTTGAAAAAACTGGAGATAAGCAAATATTTGAAACTGAATATATTGTAATTGCTACGGGAACTGATGTTGCTCCTTTGCCAGGACTTGATTTTGATGGGAAATTCATTATTAATACTGATCATGCCCTTGAGTTGAAAGATGTGGCTCGAGACCTTCTTGTGATAGGAGCAGGTGCTTCTGGTCTTGAAATGGCGACTATTTATGCGCGTCTGGGAAGTAAGGTGACGGTCGTTGAAATGATGGAACAGATTCTACCCGGTATGGAAACAGAATTGTGCGAAAGTCTCTGTAAAATCCTTAAGAAGTCGGGAATTTCGATATATCTTAATTCCCAGGTTATTGGCAACGAGATTATAAATAACCGGCTTGAGACTATAATAAAAAGACCTGAAGGAGAATCAAAAGAAATTTTCGACAAAATACTCGTTACAGTTGGACGAGGTCCTCAAGAGGAAGCATTTAAAGATATTGGTATTAAAACAGATAAGAAAGGCTTTATAATTGTTGATAATAATTTAAGAACTAATATAAAAAACATTTTTGCAATTGGTGATATTATAGGTGCACCATTATTAGCACATAAGGCAACAAAGCAGGGTATTGAAGTTGCCGAAATAATAAGCGGTTCTAAACAAAATGTACAAATCAAAACAATCCCTTTATGTGTATTTACAATCCCTCCTTTATCATCAGTCGGTTTGACAGAAAAACTGGCATTAGATAAAGGATATAAAGTAAAAGTTGGTAGATTCCCATATCGTGCTTCTGGTAAGGCTCTGGCAATGGGGGAGAGCCAGGGATTAGTTAAAATTGTGGGTGATGAAAATGGTAAATTACTTGGTTTACATATACTGGGTGCTGAATCATCAAGCCTTATTGCAGAGGGTATTATTGCTATTGATAAAGGGTTATCAGTAAGTGATCTTACCGAATCAATACATCCCCATCCAAGTTTAACCGAAATAATCCACGAAGCCGCAGAAAATTTCTACAAAAAAGCAATACACGTAGTGAATAAGTAGCAATGT
>JAGMEL010000196.1 GCA_023128195.1 Caldifarciminota bacterium
TTTTGTAATTAAATCAAAGATTTAAACAAAAATCGCGCACGCTACCGCTCTTGTCAGTTGCACTGACCACGTACGATTGTTAACATAAGTTGTCCATTTTCCATAATAATCGTTTAAATCACAAACCTTACTAAGATAACTACGTTATGCTTAGATGCAAGCGAATTATAGTCGATTCATTTAGTATAATTATATTCATTATTAATGATTGGTCAAGAAGCAAGAAGACACGCCTTCGGCTGTAAAAGAATATGCAACGGAGAATGGGAGAAACGGTGAAACGGAGACCGGGGGACGAGAAGTAAGAATCAAGATGTAAGAAGCAAGAGAAAAACTCCAAGAGACAAGAAGCAAGGCGAAAATAGCAACGAGAGACTCGTTGCACTCCAAAATAATTCGCAACGGGCGTAAACGCCCTACTCCTATCGAGGCTGGAAAACCTCTCCCACAATTTGGTAAAAAGATCAAACAGAGTCTTCTATCTCCGATACTCCGATACACCGATACTCAATTGCATTTCTCTCACGGTCTGCCGATTCCGTAGTATGTAAAGCCCATTTCTCTCAATTTTTTGGGGTCAAAGATATTTCGCCCGTCAAAAATCACTGGGGTCTTCATTATCTGTTTCATATGTTCAAAATCCGGGGTGCGGAATTCATTCCACTCAGTAATAAGCACAAGGGCGTCTGCTCCTTCAAGTGCCTCGTAATAGCTATTTGCATAGTCAATTGTATCATTGAATATAGACATTGCAACACCATTAGCTTTAGGATCATAGACAGAAACTATAGCGCCATCACCAAGCAAATTGTGGATGATGGTTATTGAAGGTGCATCACGCATGTCATCGGTCTTGGGTTTAAAAGATAAACCCCAAACAGCAATTTTCTTGTTCTTTAATGATTTGAAATGTTTGCGGATCTTTTTGTAGAAAACCTTTCTCTGTTCTTGATTAACCGAATCCACGCTTTCTAAAATCTTTGGCCGATAATCATTTTCTCTTGATAAGTGTAGTAAAGCTTTAATATCTTTTGGAAAACAAGAACCACCATATCCAACACCTGGGAAAATAAATGAAAAACCTATTCTCTTATCAGTACCTATACCCTTACGTACCATTTCCACATCTGCACCAACTCGATCACATATATTGGAGATTTCATTCATAAATGATATTTTGGTTGCCAGCATAGCATTCGCAGCATATTTAGTCATCTCAGCGCTGCGTATATCCATAATAATAATAGGATTTTCAGTACGCACAAAGGGTTTATGAAGTTCTTTCATAATTTCCGCAGACCGAAGATCATTCGCTCCTATGATAACACGATTGGGTTTCATGAAATCATTTACTGCATCGCCTTGCTTCAGGAATTCTGGTGCGAAAAGGACTTCAAAATCTGTTTTGACATAATCTTTAATAATCTGATATACTTTATCTGTAGTTCCCACGGGAACTGTACTTTTCACAACAATGATTTTATAATCCTTCATTGCTTTTGCAATCGATTTTGAAGCTTTAAATATCGCGTTTAAATCAGCGGAACCATCGGGCTGGGAAGGAGTTCCAACAGCGATTAGAATAATCGAAGAATCATTAACAACAGTATTAATATCTGTCGTGAATTTCAATCTATGCTCTGTTAGATTCCGAGAGACCAAATCATCGAGACCTGGCTCATAAAAGGGCGTTTTGCCCTTGTTCAATGTATTGATCTTGGATTTGTTGTTGTCCATACAAATTACCTGGTTACCAGTTTCTGCAAAACAAGCACCAGTAACCAAACCAACATATCCAACACCAATGACGCCTAATTTCATGGGTTAATCCTCCTTTGGTATGAAACGGAGACCTTTGAAGACAAGGAGAAATGGCACTACCTCTCAATACT
>JAGMEL010000197.1 GCA_023128195.1 Caldifarciminota bacterium
TTCACCGTTTCATAGAACAAAGGGGGTTTTATGAAAAAATTTTTAATTACATTACTTGTTGTATCTTTGTTTCCGGCTTTCGCCGAATTCAACCGGACCTCAGGTCTGATCGATATACCAGAGGCAAGAATCTTGCCGCATCTTGGCTATAGAATCGGTCTTAATAGTACGTTTGGGCTTGGTTCTGATAGCGTTGTTGAGGGTTTAGAAGGAAATTTTCATTCGGCAATCGGCTTTGCAGATAAATTTGAGGTTTATCTTGATATTTATACTATTAGTAATTTTACTGGAGCGATTGGGTTTTGCCATAACTTCTTGAAAAATGATAAGTTCGCCTTATCCTGGGGTATTCACCAGATATCTTATGCCCTTGATGTTTCAGAGATTGGGCATGGCGATTCTACAGGTTGGCATGATGATCTAATGTACTACGAAGGTGATTATGAAAAGGCATTTGAACTTGGTTCAGCTTTTCTTGTTTCAACCTATTGCCTAAATAAATTCGTAGATGTAAGTCTTGGTATTGGAAGAGGTAGGTACGTGGGTTATGGTACACATTCAAAATACTTTAATTCTAATTTTTATCATGATAAGGGTGGTGATTGGGCAGTCGGTTTGATTGCTGGGTTAGACCTGAAATTGACAAAGAATATATCATTTATGATTGAAGGTGATGGTCGGGATGTTAATCTTGGTTTTATGTGCAGGTATAAACCAATAGAAATTGGTCTGGCAATAAGCAAATTTGAATATTTTATATGGCGTGGACAAGGAGATTCTTATCAGCCTCGATTAGCATTATCAATATCCTATGTGAAGACAGAAGAAAAACCAAAATTAGGAACACTTGCCGGCACTGTATTTGATCAGGACGGCAATTCACTCATTGCAAAAGTCGGTTTTTTGAATGAGATTATTCCTGAGACGATGACTGATCCGGAACTTGGGGACTATAAATTTACTAATATCAAGCCCGGTATTTATGATATCTATGCCCAGGCAGCCGGTTATGAGTGGTCACAAAAGGAAATTGAGATTGTCCCGGGCAAGGTTGTTTTCTGTGACTTCAAATTGGAAAAAGAAAAATTTGAGACTGGTGATATTGTTGGTAAAGTTGTAGATCTTCAAACAAATGAACCTCTGGTTGTTAAACTCTTAGTGATCGAGACAGATAAGACTGCTGAATCCGACACAAATGGAAATTTTGAAATTATTGATTTAGTCCCGAATATCTATGATATTAAAGCAGAGGCATTAGGCTATGAAACGGGATACTATTCTGTGGTAGTAAAAGAAAATGAAAAGGCAAATCTCCTTATAAAGATGGTGAAGCGTGGTATGGTTATTACTTTAAAAGGGATAAAATTTGATTTGAATAAAGCAACATTGAAGCCTGAATCTTATCCAATTCTTGATGATGCAGCAGCAATTTTGACCAATCATCCGGAGATTTCAGTTGAAATCCAGGGACATACGTGTTCGCTCGGTAGTGATGCATACAATCTAAAACTCTCTGATATGCGTGCTAACTCAGTCCGTAATTACTTGATTATGAAACATATGATCGAGCCGTACAGGCTTAGTGCCCGCGGTTGCGGCGAAATTCAGCCAATCGCAGACAACAAGACTGAAGAAGGACGGAAAAAGAACCGGCGCGTTGACTTCTTAATCTTGGAAGAATAGACAAATGACTAGGGTGCATCACTGTAATCTTTCCGTGTATCATCGTAATCGATTCCGAAGGAACTGAGGAAAAAGAATAGACAAAAAATCAATATGCATCGCTGTAATCTTTCTTTATATCACTGTAATCGATTCCGAAGGAACCTGAGGAATAGACTTCGTCATCTTGCAATAGTAGATAGAAATGATGCTTCGCATGGAAGAGATACTTCGTATGGAAATGATCCACGCACTTTCATCAAAAGTGCGGGATGGAATGGATTCTTCGAATGGAATGATTTTAAATGAAGGGAATTACAAGTTTTCAAAGAAGCTTAAAGTAATTATGTTAAACTATTTATTGCATTGTGCACTTAGCGCTTAACCCTTTGCGCTATGCACTTTGCCCTATGCATAACAAAGGAGTGAAGTTATGAATAAATTGAAAAACATTTTAATTATTACATTAATAGTAATAGCATCGATGCAATGTGGCGGTCGATCAGCCAAAATCAAAGGTCTTATTGAGGTTGGTTCGATTTACGGCTTTATTACAGATGAAAAATTCAATCCGATTAGTTCAGCACAGGTCATAATCGCAGGTGACATTGAATCCATGGCTTATACTAATGAAGCGGGTTATTTCATTCTTGACAATCTTATTCCAGGTACGTATAACATTATCGTCACAAAAAGCGGTTACGAGGCGCAGAATTTGTCAGCAAAAGTGACCGTGGATGTGGATGAGTTAAACGAGTTTAATATTGTCATGAAGCAAACGGAAAAGGAAAAAGGGCGGGTCTCTGGCATGGTAGTAGATTACATCTCAAAAGAACCGCTTGTTGTAGAGGTTACTATTACAGATATTGGATTGACTACTGTTTCTGATCTATCCGGACATTTCGCATTCAATAATCTGGAACCAAAGACATATTTGTTTAAGATCCAGGCATTAGATTACATAACTTCTCATACTGATGCTGCTGTTCTACCAGATGAGACAGCAGAAATTATGATACATTTGATCAAAGGTGGCACAGTCATTGCTCTGGAGGGCATCGAGTTCGAATTAGGAAAGGCAAAGATCAAACCTGGATCAAGCTCAATTCTTGACAAAGGAGCCGCCATTTTGACCAACCATCCGGAAGTTGATGTTGAAATCCAGGGGCATACAGATAGTATCGGCACTGACGAATTCAACTTGAAGTTATCGCAGGCAAGGGCAGAAGCAGTACGCGACTACCTGATCGACATTCATATGATAGAACCTGTGCGTCTGATACCTATTGGCTATGGCGAGACCAAACCAAT
>JAGMEL010000198.1 GCA_023128195.1 Caldifarciminota bacterium
CGAAGGAACCTGAGGAATAGACTTCTTAATCCTGGAAGAGTAGACAAATGACCAGGATGCATCACTGTAATCTTTCCGTGTATCATCGTAATCGATTCCGAAGGAACTGAGGAATTGATTACGTCATTATGAAGGACTGAGATATTCAATCACTGTCCCGCTCTGCGGGATCCTCGATTTTCTTATATAAAGAATTAATATGATAAATCGGGATAATCTACGTTTTCGAATCCGTGTAATCTGTGTTATGAAGAATAATCTGTGCAATCTGTGTTATGCAATCTGTATTTTAGCATCTGTGTAATCTGTGTTATGAAATCTGTGTTATGAAGAATAATCTGTGCAATCTGTGTTATGCAATCTGTATTTTAGCATCTGTGTAATCTGTGTTATGAAATCTGTGTTATGATGAATAATCCGTGTAATATGTTTATAAAATCTGTGCAATCTGTGATATGAAGAAAATTTGGGTTCATAAAACTAATTCATTCAAATCCGCAGAGGAATTTGACGAGGAGTACTATTTTAATATGAATAGTACACAAAGATTGGAAACAATGCAGTTTCTCAGAAAAATCTATTTTAAATTCAATAAAAACAGGAAAAATGAAGGTAGAAAAGGATTACGAAGAGCTATTAAGGTTATTCAACAAATTTAACGTAAAGTATTGCATTGTTGGCGCCTTTGCTATGGCATTTTATGCCAAACCGAGATATACAAAAGATATGGATATTCTGGTAGATGCTGATGTTGACAATGCGAAAAAAATTGTTAGGGCTTTAAATGAATTTGGGTTTAAAAGTTTAGATTTAGAAAAAGAAGATTTTAGCGATAAAGGAAAAATCATCCAGTTAGGTTATGAACCCGTTAGGGTGGATATCATAACTTCAATACCTGGTTGTACGTTCGATAAAGTCTGGAAAAATAAAGAAGTGGGAATATATGGTAGAGAAAAAGTCTATTTTATAGGTATAAACGAATTGATAAAGAATAAGAAAGTATTGAAACGTAAGCAGGACAAGGTAGATTTAGATATTCTATTACGAGCAATAAAAAGGACTCGTAGGTAATTAACGAAGTAATACAATGCTGGCATAAAGTGTTCTTCTGTTCGTGCAAAATATGTATCCGTTTGAATCCAATTTCTGTGTCATAAATCAGTGTTCTCTGCGAATTTTCTGCGGTCTTTGCGGTTGCAAATCCGTGTAATATGTTTATAAAATCTGTGTAATCTGTGTAATGAAATAAATGGCGCAGAAAAAAAGATTAGGTTTTTCCTATTATGTGTCGAAAGAACAGGTTGAGAAATATCGACACTGGTCTCTTAAGAGACGCTGCGAATGGCTGTATTGGGGGAATTTGATGCGCAAAGGTCTGCCAGAGGAAATAATTGAGATACAAGAAAAATTTCGTCGAGGAGAGACCGTATGTTCTACAAGAAGCAAGTTCCAAGAGGCAAGAAGTAAGAAAACCAAACCCCGTTAGAGTTAAAAAGTATGATTATTGCACTATCAGAGAGTTCTATGTATAAAACGATAACTTATCTTTTTTTCTCGACATATCGGTTTATCTCTAACGGGGAAACAAACCAGGATAAAAATCCTTGACACGTTATGCAATTTGGTTAAAATAGAACTATGTTGATAGAGTATATTGAAGCAGCATTAAAAAAAGCCCACTATGAAATCATTGATGATGAAGAACCATTCTATGGTGAAATTCCTGGTTTCAAAGGTATGTGGGCAACAGGGAAAACTCTTGAGGAGTGTAGGAAAAACTTAAAAGAGGTTTTAGAGGGCTGGATATTATTGAGTATCCAGAAAAAGCTTCCCTTACCGAAAATTGGTAA
The DNA here is from genome assembly GCA_023128195.1 of Caldifarciminota bacterium. Taxonomy (GTDB): domain Bacteria; phylum Hydrothermota; class Tepidihabitantia; order SM23-42; family SM23-42; genus SOIY01. The sequence goes on from JAGMEL010000198.1 coordinate 1,851, forward strand.
ACTTGTCGTAAAACCTTTGCAAATCGTTAAAGTCTAATAATTTAAGAACTATATTGTCAAAACTTACGCCAATATCACGCATAGACTTAATAAAACGGTTACGCAAATTTGGATTCATAGGTCCATACCAGGGTGGTAAAAACCAGTTTATGGTTAAAGACGACATCAGGTTGACATTACCTAACCCACATTACAAAGAAGTTGGTGTTGATTTCCCCGTTAGAGATAAATAGCAAGACCTTATGTTCTACATATATGTCCTTCAGAGTATGAAAGATGGCAAATTTTATACGGGTTATACATGTTTTTGAACTCTTGATTATAATGAAGTTTTTGATATAATTAAACAAGAGGAGAAATCTAAATGATGAAACAAGTTGCTGATTTAAGTGTCAAAGAATTAGAACGTTTAATTGAAAAAGCAATTAAAAAAGAGCTGCAGTCTTTAATGCTTGATCCGGATTATGGATTAGAACTCCGTGACAAAATTAAGCAAAGACTGAAGTCTTCAATAGCATCCAAAAAAAGAATTTCTTTTGAGGAAGTCAAACAAAGAATTGGCTTAGTTTGATATATAAAGTAGAATTTACCCCTCAAGGACTTGATGATATCTCAAAACTGGATAAATCAGTCGTCAAACGAATTATACAAAAAATAGAATGGTTGGCAAAAAATTTAGATCTTATTATACCTCAGTTATTGAAAGGAGAATTTAAAGGCATGTATAAGCTAGTAATAGGGGATTGGCGTGTTCTTTATACAGCTGATTTTAAAAAGAAAATCATTACAATTCATATACTCGGACATCGAAAAGATATTTATAAAAAGACCAAACATAGAAGGGGAAGCAAATCGGAGGAAGAATGAAAAAATTGTTTGTATTACTACTTTTATTCTCGTTTATCTCAGCCCAATCCATTATTCCATCAGGAAACGTGGTAGATCCTGAGGAATCTGATTCACCAAACCAGAAAAACCAGAAAAACCAAATAAGCCAAATAAACCAGACTTCCGAAAGAAGTGAAGAGGAAAATCAATTAACTAATTCACCAAACCAGAAAAACCAAACAAACCAAACAAACCAAAAAAACCAGATTCCCGAAGGAAATAACGATACCAGCGCTCAAAACGCTCTAAACGAACCAAACGCTCCAAACGTCGATATTTACCTCATCGAGTCCGGTGATCTCCTCGAAATCGTCATCCTTGGCGAAGAAGAACTTTCCAGAACCCTTATGGTAATGCATAATGGCACTATTTCCTTTCCTCTTATTGGTGAAATCAAGGTAGCAGGTTTAACCACTGAACAGGCAGTTGAATTGCTCGTTGAAAAACTTAAAAAATACTTTACCCATCCGGTTGTTTCTATTATCTTTAAAAGCCCTACATTGCCATATGTCTCTGTATTTGGAGAAGTTCTAAGACAGGGGGCAGTTGAATACCAACGAGGACTAAGAGTAACTGATTATATAGCCCTTGCCGGAGGACCAAGTTCAAAGGCAAATTTAGGGAAAGTAAAGGTTGTCCGATTACAGACAGAAACATCTTTAGTTGAGACTATAAACGTAAATGAAATTTTAAACAAAGGGCTTATGGAAAAGAACTTCGAACTTAAATCAGGCGACTGGATACACGTCTCTAAAAAATTCAGCATTAACTGGATAGCTGTCCTCCAATTCGCCACCCTTACGCTCACAGCTCTGAATCTATACATAACCATTGATAGGCTAAATGAATGAGCGAAGGGCGAAGGGCAGAGAGCAAAGAGAAATGATGCTTCGCATGGAAGAGATACTTCGTATGGAAATGAGTGTTTCACACTGGAATGGATTCTTCGAATGGAATGATTAAAAATGAAGGGAATTAAAACGTTCAAAGATCTTAAAGTTCTTGCCCCGTTAGATAATATTTACTATGTTTATGTATTAAAAAGCCAAAAGGACAATAATTTCTACACCGGTTATACGAAAAACCTGCAAAAGAGGACAGAAGAACATAATAAAGGTATGGTT
>JAGMEL010000199.1 GCA_023128195.1 Caldifarciminota bacterium
GATGAGAGTGCCGCGCTCATTGCCGATGTCCATACTGATCCAAATACAAAACAGGTTCTTGAGGTTGGTAATGATATTCCCGGTTTGTTATTCATTGTTATAAATATTAATGGCAGAAGACAGATATTTGCTGGCGGAGTTTATGATTATTATGAATTCTTGCAGCCTATGGACAAAAGGTTTACTGATGAGGAATGGCAGAAATTATCACCAAAACCAGACAAGCCTGAATGGATTGAATATTTTTCAAGATAACCTCACTTCGTTCGGTTACTTGGTGTATTCGTTAAAACCCGTCTGAGTCAAAGTATTGACTTGAAATTCCAATACGACAAAATAACTGCGTTATGTTTATGCTGCCTCCTCCTTTAAAAGGAGGAGGCAGTAGTCAAAACTTACTCTTGATACTCTTTTTGGCTGTGTTTTTTCATTATTTTTTTCTTCATAGATTTATGCATTGGTCTTTTCAATTGTTTTCTTTGTTCAGGTGTTAGTATTGAATGAACATCTAATCTTTGATCCATTTCTGTCTGTTTTATTTTCAAATCCAGATTACTGACTTCTTTCATTATTTTCATTATTTTTGAACGATTTGGTTCATCTGCTTTCATTTCTTTTTCCAAATCCAAGCGCTTTAATTCTATTTCAGATCTTAAAGGTATTATTTTCTTTCTTGTTTCAAAACTTGCGTTTTCAATTACATCTCGCTGCTCATCACTTAAATCGAGCATTTCAAGTTTCATCCCCTGATGCATTTTATGTTTATGCGGATGATCTGCTTTACCATGTCCATGACTTTCGTGTGCATATCCTAGCGATGTTATTATAAAAAGAGCAGTTAATATCAGAAATGTCTTTTTCATTTTTGACCTCCTTCTGTAGATTTAGACGGAAATCATTGTCGAAAGGTTTAATGATTTCGACAAATAGCTATTTTTCTTCAACCCAGACTTTTTCCATGATAACTGGCGTTGTAGGTTTGTCCATTACACCGGTTTTTACGTTACCAATTTTTTCAACAACATCCATTCCTTTGATAACCTGACCAATGATTGTATAACCGCCATCAAGTTTTGGTAAAGGTTCAAGACAGATGTAGAATTGACATCCATTAGTGTTTGGACCGCTGTTTGCCATGGCAACAGTTCCCTTTAAATGTTTCAGTTTTGGTGTGATTTCATCATCAATTCGATAGCCAGGAGAACCAGTGCCGTCTCCGCGTGGGCAGCCTCCCTGAATCACAAATCGCTTTATTATTCGGTGGAATGTTAATCCATTATAAAATCCTTGCCCGGTTAATTTTACAATATTAGCAACATTATTCGGTGCTTCGTTCTTATGCATTTTTATAATTATGTTCCCATAATCCTTAACTGATATATTCAGATACACACCTTTGTCTAATTCTTCAGCAGTTTCCATTATTTTCTCCTTTTTCGGCCCGCCACAGGCGAGTATAATCAAAAAGCAAGCAATTAAGTACTTCATTTTACCTCCTATTTTTATTCAACCACTGGCTGAATACGCTGAATTGCACGGATATTAACGCGGATGGCCGCAGATAACACGGATGATTTTTCTCCTTTACCCGTGAATATTTTTATATAGTTCTTCATAATAATCCAGGACTTTTTTGGCGATATTCTGCCATGATATACCTAAAGCGAAATTTCTACCGTTAGTGATTAGAGTATTTCTCAACTTTTTATTTTCTAATGTCTGGATGACTTTATCAGCAATATCTTCTGGATTTTTATAATCGAACAGCAATCCATTTACTCTATCCTGGATAACATCATTATAACCCGGTATATTAGAAGCAACAACTGGTTTCCCTGTTGCCATTGCTTCTGTAAGAACGATCCCAAAAACTTCGCCACCAGTTGCTGGTGAGACATAGCTATCACAGGTTGCATAGTATCTTGGTATTAAATCTGCTGAAACCCTACCTTCAAAATATACGGAATCGCGTAGATGATTTGGAATTGATTTCTTGTAATAGTCAATCGAAGATCCAGAACCGACAACAATCAATATTACGTCATTGATTTTTGCCTTTATCTTGGGATATGCCAATAAAAGCCTGTCAAGTCCTTTTCTCGGGTCAAGTCTTCCTAAAAAGAGAATTTTGGGTTTATCCTCAGGAAATTTATCTAATGGTTTAACACCTGGATTAAATCTTTCTGTATCAACGCCATTTGGTATTATTCGGTAAGAAACAGGGATATGCGGGAAGGTTGTTTTAAAGGCAGTTTTTGAAGGATAAATAACGCCGTGCATTCTTCTATGAAATTCACGTTTGAATATAACTTTGACGAATTTGTACAGGTTAATACCAGTGAATGTAGTGTGGAATGTTGCAACATTCACAGCTTTTGAATAGTGGAATGCCCAGTAAGGTAGGCTCCAGCCAACAGGTCCATTTGTATGAACCACATCAAATTTTTCACCTTTTATGAAATCCCTGACCAAAAAAGGTAATCTGTGATGAAATGTGGTTGTTATTGTGGCGTTGTTTGCTTTGAAGTAATAACATTTGCCAATTCTTTTGGTATGCGCGTCATCTTCATAGGGTTCAGGATAGTGCGGCGCCAGAGTCACAACATCATTGTTGAGTTCTCTGATGTATTTACCCAAGAAATGCATGTATTCTGAGACTCCGCCAGGATGTGGATAATAAGAGTCAGAACAAAGAAGTATCTTCAAATTGAATTCTCCATCATTATAATAATAGTAATAAATTTCAGAAAGTCAAATACTTTTTTAAAGGAAGTAGACAGTAGATAGTAGTTAGTAGGCAGTGGAAAGATTTAATTGTTTTAAAAACAATTGGATTGAGCACACAGAGATTTCTGAAAAAGTCCAGAAATCTTCGA
>JAGMEL010000002.1 GCA_023128195.1 Caldifarciminota bacterium
TCTTATCCGAACACGCATGAAACGGGATTCTCTCCACTTTTATTCCATTTCTCTGGTCCCGTGTTCTTTATCGTAATGCTAAACAAATAAAAACTATTCCCCACCATTGAATCAGGAATTGAATAATCGGTGAAGTTTGGAGTAAATGATATATTTTGAAATGCAAAACTCAAACATCTACTATCCATGTTGTTTAGTTCTGGTATGTCTACTGGTCTTTGGCAGCCATCCAGGGTGTAGAATCTTATGATATTTCCACCTGTCTTCAATTTGAGTGGTAATTTAATCTCAACAAAACTTGTCAAAACCTTCTGTTCGTGAATTAATTCATCGTTTAGGTAAACTTGGATAGTTCTTGGTTTATAGAAATTCATGACATTAAAAGATGCAGTGGAATTCCTATTTTCTGAAGAGTTAATGAAGATGATTGCATTGTTAGATGTCCAACGAGTTGGGATGTTGCGCCAATGTTCGAGAACATGCCATTTACTAGTCAATATTTGAAATTCATTTAAGTCGCTTAAATCTTTTGAAACAAGAATACTAAACACATGTTTTTCAGTTCGGGGGCCTTCCGGGATAAAAAAATAGCCATAATTCTTCCATTGCATACCACGGAGTATGGCCCAACTTATATAAACTTCAGTAAACAGTGATTCATTTTTATATCTAATGACATCGTTGTGCTTAATTACATCTAATAGATAAATTGTTTTGTTAGAAGATATCTGCTCAGATATATAATCAACTGATCTTTCAGAAATTGTCACAGGTCTTATATCTTTCCCGTAAATATAATAAAGTGGAAGCGCTACCTTAATGGTATAAGTATTTCTAACATATAATATCTCACTATTTCTCTCAAAAATGTTTGATAATTCGTCAACGTCTTCTATTGCACCATCATATTCCGTATGGCATATAATTTTTGAGTCCGCCATGATGAATGGCACTAAAAGAAAAAATAATAAAATAATCGTGATGATCTTATTTAGTTGAGTTTTTCCAATTGTTAAATTTTTTATCCAATCAACAAAATAACTAATGCACAATATTGCTGAAGGTATTACAACGGGGAGATATCGCCTAACCCACCATGGATGATCTGGAAATATCCTTGCATTAGTTATAAAGAATATTGCATAAATAAAAAAGATTGTTAAGAAAAAATAAGTTTCAGAATAAGGCTTTTTGTACAATAGCAATATGAAACCAAAAGTTGCAAGCAATATACCACAAAATCCAGACATATACCAAGATAGCTTAACGAGATTATAGCTATCTGACGTTATTGCTCCACTTGGCCTGATAAAATAGGCATATAATACCAAGATAAATATCAAGTATGCAGCAATGAACTGAATATATGAAATAACTTTTTTTCTTCGATTGAATATACTCGCGACCTTATCCTTATATATGTTTAGTATAAAAAATGCTCCTAATGCCATCAATCCGATTAATAATAACCAAGATTTATTGTTAATCAACAAAAATAAACTTCTAAAACTAAGACGAAGTATATCAAATGTATAAGGTGCGGATATAAAAACTGCGGTAATAATAACATGGATACTAAGTACTATGAATGGAATGATAAAATACAAATGTTGCCTCCTTAATTTATCATTTAGCCATAAGTAACCAAAGAATAAAATAATTGGCACCAATAAATACACGGTATCGATTCTTATTAAAAATGATTCACCAAAGCATAAGGCGGATATCACCCCAAAATAGTTATTTGAGGTCCTATTGAACAAAATAAATGTGGCTATTCCACTAAAGATTAATAGTTGTGTAAATACTTCAGCGGTAGGATACCTTGCATACCAAATTTGAGCGAAATTTAAGGCAAGTATCAAAGATGCAATTAATCCAACATTTTTGTTAAATAATGTTTTTCCTGAAAAGAAAATACTTAAAATAGATAATAAAGCAAAAAAAGATGTGACATAAAGACCAATTTTCAATTCAAATAGAGAATAAAATATCGCAATCCACGTGGTCCATAAATAAAAAAATTGTGGAGTAATTTCTCCGGTAGTTTTATCCGTAATATAGAATCCTGGGAACTGTATACCTTCATATTTAATTTTATTCAGAACCTCTGGGCGACTCTCTATTTGGTAAAATGCTTTTTGCATGGTTTCATCCATGCAACTTGCAAGTAAAGGATCATGAATGATTACTGACCCTGTGTTTGCGATATTCACACCTGTATTGATATATACCCCCGGATCTCGTCCACCCAATACCCAGGGATACGGATGAAAAAACAATGTAAACGCAATTAACAAAATAGCAACCAGTGCTATTGACTTGTAATTCAATTCAGGTTTTGGAAATGACTCCAAACGAAACTTCACCTTATATTTCCAACCCAAAACAACACTAAAAACAATTAATGGAATCAACAAATTAAATAGCGAAAAATATCCAAGTTCAGCAAGCGTTAAAGCTATCCAGCCGGAGATAAGGATGCTGGTTAAAATTTGAAGAAAAACAACTTCAGAAAAATCAAGATTAAATTTCTCTTTAACAAATGCATTATATGTAATATAACCGGGAATAAAAAATATTAGAGGCAATGAAATGAGTGCTTTCGAGAGATATGAAAAAGTATCACTCGGATAAGAGAGATAAAAATAAGGGTACAACAATAGAATAACCGCAAGCACAGCCCCAAAATATATCAGAATCTTACCTTTTGGATGTTTTTTGATCAACAAATTACTGAGATAGCCTATTACAAAAACACCGATGATGAACGAAGTTAAAAAGAATGCCGGCTTAAATAGAGTTGCCAGTTCAGAGATGAGGTTCATACTTATAACCATATTAACACCTCCCTTTATAACTTTCGGTTATTGAATTTTGCACAATCGCGCAATGCCATCCCCTTTTCCCTTTCCCCTTTTTCCATCACTTCGATTACCTTCTTTATTTTTCAATTTTAAGCATGGACCTCTATCCCTTTTCCCTTCCCCCTCCCTTTTTATCCTCTCACCCAATTTAAGTTTGAAATTTGAAAGTGAAGAAAACATCAATCACACCTTCAAGAGATAATATCTCATTAAGGCATATTATTTAAAATTAAAAGACAGAAGTAAGTAATGGAGGAAATGAAAATGAAAATTTGTGTTATCGGTCCAACTTACCCTTACAGAGGTGGTATATCACACTATAACACGTTATTATGTGAAAACTTAAAGAGAAAACACGATGTAAAATCAATATCGTTTAAAAGATTTTACCCCTCCTTTTTGTATCCCGGTAAAGACCAAAAAGATTTGAACAGTAAGATGAATATTAAAACAGATTCAGAATACCTCATTGACTCCTTAAATCCTCTTACCTGGATACACGCTTTTTTAAGCATCAAAAAAGAGCACCCAGATATACTCATTTTTCATTGGTGGACGCCTTTCTTTACGCCGGTATATTTTACAATTTCGTTTTTATCAAGATACCTGACAAATACTAAAATACTCATGATTTGCCATAACGTTCTGCCACACGAGAAAAAGAAGATAGATAAAATTCTGACAAAAATGGTTTATAGAAACGTGGATTTCTTTATTGTTC
>JAGMEL010000020.1 GCA_023128195.1 Caldifarciminota bacterium
CAGCAAATGCACCACTGAGTGCGGTCGCTCTCGCACCTGGCCAGATCATGAGAAAAACTGCGCCAGGTCGCTGAGCTCCCAAAAGACAGGTGCTAAACAATAGCACCATTAGACTGACTTTATGCATCAAAAACCTCCATCATATATATAATTACATCCATTATAATTATATTGAATTGAATGTCAAGACCAATAAATAAATACGCAGTATCATCCCGTCCTTTTATAAAAGGACGGGATTTGCAGTATCGTCCCTTTGGGACTCGCAGTATCGCCTGCGGCTTGCAGTATCGTTCCGCCTTTATCGGAACTCGCAATAAAAATTTTGGCGAATCTACTACAGGTACATAATCCTGCAAGTTTGTTTCGAGTCCTTCGAGAAACAAAACGATCCTGCGAATAAAATGATCCTGCGAACGAAGTGATACTGCATTGTTTAAAACCTTATCCTGTGTTGATACTGCAAACTATATTCACCTTCTTCATCTCTTTTTATCAGTATTTCATTTTTATCATCGATGAAATATTCTACATTGAATTCGTTCGAAAATGAAGTTATATCGTATGTGTAGGTAATAAATATGTCCCTCGAAACATATTTCCCAACCGTCAACTTTGCTTTAATTTCAGGCTCAAAATACGGTGTCTCAATTCTGAAATAATCGAGGCCAGTGTATTGTCTTATCCGGCGTGAGACATCGCCTTCAAGCCAAGATAATAAGCCGTGCGGTAGAACTTTACCAACATAATCACCCTGTTTCATTGATTCGAGTTCGCGCCAGCTTATATTCAGATTTAAATACATTAAAATATCCTGCTCGCTGTATTGTCCTTCTGGCTCTGTGAAGAATTCGAATATAGGTTCTGACATAGTGCCAAAGCAGTGTAATATAATTGTTATTGTGTTACCACCAGAATCCCTTTCTCTCGTATCCATTTCTGCCCAGATATTAAGCTCCGCGTCAATTTTTTCCTCGGGTATGAATGTAACCTGTCCCTCAGTGATTGAAAGGACGTGATTCAGCCAGTAATAATTACCCCGGTGGGTTTTCATAATCCCCGATATATATGGTTCCCCTTGCTCTTTTACAATATAGATTTCACCACCAAATTCAATATCAGCATCGCGATTTCTTAGCCATATATTCCTTTCGCCTTTGATTCTTATATTCATTGTCCACTTTTCACTGTCTTCCTTTTTTTCTGGTTTGATCTTCAAACCAAAATCTATAGGTATTGTTGCTTGTTTTATTGTGATATTGCCATTGTAATAGCTTACTTCATCTTTCATTCCAAAGGAAAAATTACCGCTACCTATGCCATAGGCAAACGGGTAGTACTGTAGAGGCGCATCTTTAAAACTGACATCAAAATTGAGATTTTTAACTCGGAAACGCGGTTCTAATTTAACAACACCACCAGCGTTTATTTCTGCACCATTTGAACTCGATAATCGGGAATTGCTCAATGTAGAAATTTGCCCCTTTGCCGATTCAAAAATTATTCGATTATTATCAAATTTAACTTTGCTGTTTAGCGAATCGAATTTTGCGGAAACGATATCTAAACTAAAGGATCCATTTTGTATTTCAGCTTCACCAGTGAGCTTGAAGTTTTCTAAATTACCTTGAAAAGTGACATCTCCACTCATAATACCATCAGGGTTACCTAAAATATTGTTTAAAAACCATAGTGCCCAAATTCCGAAATCATCAAATTTTGTGTTTATAAAAAACGACTCAGTTGAAAATAGACCATCGGCATGAAGATTTTGTTCATTTTCATCTGATACATCGAGCGCTTCGACAATGATTGTTTTATTTTTGTATTCTCCCTTTACAGTCAATAAACCGTCTTTCAAACCCCTGAAGTTAATCTCCTGTGCATTAATTGTAAGTTTACTTTCCGCCAATGAAAGTGCTAATGTGCCGCTTATATCTTCTTTTAAACCCAATAACATTCCAAATTTTGTTAGATCACCATTGGATAAACTTATACTTACTGGTGATAGGCTTCCCTTTAATGTACCATCAATGAATGAGAGATTAACATTACCAAGTTTTTTATTGGGGATATCAAACGTTATTGGCGCTGTATTTTTTGTTTCTACTCCATTGTAATTAATATAAAAATTTGATATTGTACCGCCCCAGTTTTTGTCAAACGCCCCAATTATCTTCAAGTTATCATCCTGCCTTTTTGCCTCGAATTGGATATTGTGATTTTCTAATAAGATAGCCATTTTCTCTAAGGATTGGTTTTTATATGACGGTTCTTCCAATGTGAGTTTTAAATATCCAGATTGATCCCCAAACCTGAAGTCTTTACTGTTAATTGAAAATTCTTTTACTTCAATATCCTCTGTTACAAAATCAGTAACGGTGATATTAGATGTAATGAGAATATCTTTCATTTTTTTTAAGTCACCTTGCAAATGACAATAGCCTTTTATGATACCTTTAAACGGAACATATTTCGCAAGTTTTTCCAGATCGAAACTATTGAACTTAATATTAAGATCACATCCTGCGTAAATATTACCATCAATTTCAAGTGTCTTTCTGCCTTCTATAATAAAAAGTGAATCTAAATTGATTTGGTCATCTGTAGTTGAAACATATATTAATAGAGAATCTAAACCTAACCCATATTCAGCTGGCGATTTTACAATACCAATATATTTTTTTTCTTTATACTTCATATATCCATTTACTAACACAGGTTCGTGGAAATTTAAATAATTTCCTATATTTACTTCATTAAAATTGGCTTCAAATTCCCAAATTTCCCAATCCAGAACCTTAACCTGTGCGAAAACGCGACCTCCTGATAATTCTCCATCAAATATATTTACCAAGATGGTATCTGCAAAAACATTGGTTTCAAAATTAAAATGGTCAAACGGTTCGAGTCCTTCCACAGTTCCGTGAATTTTTGGTAATAGTTTATTATTGATGTATTCAGCTTCTCCAGAAAACATAATCGTACCTTTGTGGATTCCAAAACTCTGCATAACTAATCTGGCATTTTCAAATTTAAGTGATGCCTGGTCATTTTCAAATGAGTATGAACCTTCTCCTTGAAGCAATATTCCATTACCCTTTATTTTAAATGAATTTGCTTTAATTCCTTTATTGTTCATTGTTAAATCAAGATTTGCACTTGTTATAGAAATAGGATAATCCTTTGTCCTGAGTGAGAGATTTATTGTACTTAAGTAGATTTTTGACCCAATCAGGTCAATAAACACAAGGCCTGAAATTGCTTCAATCGTAGACAATTTTTCATTTCCATAGATTACCTTGCCATTTTTTAAATTTATTCTCAATCCTAAATTGAGCCGCGGGAGACTAAACTTTGTTTTTTCACCGGTACCTGTTTTCTTTTTTATGCAGACGGTTGGTTCAATTAGGTTTATTTCGAATAGGTGTGGTAATCTAAAACCCCATGGTTCAAACCGATAGCTAATGTCAGCAATTTCACCGTAGACACTGTCGGTTTCGGATAATTTCACGTTATAATTTTCAATCTTAAAACCGCGCAAGGGATTGCCCTGCATAGTCTTATATTTGATATCTATATTAGCAGTTCGTTCCAGGAAAACAATCGTTAATGCTCCAAAGTCAACTGTTTTAATCACAATATAAACTGCGATTATGATTAATACAATTATTGCAGGTAATATAAACTTCTTCATATATTAAAAAATATGATAGATACCCAGATATATTTCTTTACCCTCTCCATTGGTTAATGGAAATCCAACATCAAGACGCACGGGGCCAATTGGTGTGTAGTAACGTAACCCCAATCCAGCACTTATTTTTAAAAAATCTGAGCGGAGTAAATATATTTCATTATCAACGTAGCCAATATCAAAAAATCCTACAATGCCAAAATTTAAGGGAAGGGCAATTCTGGCTTCAAAATTATATATGCCAATTATATTACCATATTTTTCGTGTCCTATTGAATCAGGGCCAATTGATTTCTTAGGATAGCCTCTTAATGAGTTCTGTCCGCCGATATAATATTTTTCATAGATTGCTATACCGTCGGTCGGAATTATTACCCCCAATTTTATTCTCTGGGCTATGGTATGTTGAAATATCGGGATGTACAATCTGTTTTCCAACTCAAAACGGACAAAATCGTTTGCTCCACCAAGTGGCCCGCCGGCGTATTCAATGAGCGGTAGAATATATATGCCTTTTTTTGGATTAAAAAATTCCTTTCGATTATCTATCATGAATTGAACTTTTACACTGTTTGTAATACCTTTTATTGTATCCGGTAATGTTATTTTTTCCCGAAGGTCAACGAATTTATATTGATGGGCAATACTAAATTGGACATCGTTTGTAATCGATTTGGATAATCTGAATTCATTGCCCCTCGTATGTTGCGTATAAACATCTGTTTCTTTGAACCAGAGAAATGGTAATATAGAAAGCGTCAGTTGTAAAGGTGTAACATAGGGGATAATGTATCTTCCTTCAAATTTCATTTCCCATTCCTGTTTTGTGTTTGTTTCGAATGAAGGCTGAATCTTAAAACGATGTCCCGTATTAAACAGATTTAGCTCCTCAATACCCAATGATATTAAAAACTTCAGGGGGATAGATAAGCCAATACCAAAATTCAAGATACGTGATTTCAATTCCTTTACTCTTAATATTAAATCAATACTATCCGGTTCGCTCTTTAACATTTCAACATTAATTGTTCCAAAAAAACCGAGTCCATAAATACGACGTTGGCTATCGAGAATTTTTGTTTTATTGAACTTATCACCTTTTTTAAATTTCATTTCCCTTCGCACGATCTCTGTTTTACATGTCTTGAGTTCTTTTATTACAATATCCCTGATGTAGTATAATTTTCCAGTTTCAATATTAATTATCAAAATTCCTGAGTCAGGTATTGTAGACGATATAACATCTGCATAAGGATACCCGCGATCTTTATAATAGTTTCTGATTTTATCCTCAGTAACTACTATTTTTTCCTCAATAAAAAAATCATTAATTTTTATCGCAAATAAATCTTTTAGTTCCCTTTCTTCTCCACCATTTACAATTATCCTTTCTATTTTGTGTCTTTCACCTTCTTCAATGTGAAAAGTAATCTCCATACCCTCTTCTGTAGATTCGACATGAGGTGTAACATCTGCATCAAAAAAACCTTGAGTTTCATAGAAACGCAATATTCGCTCCGTGTCAAAGTCGAGATTAACATCGTTGTATTCTTCATCCTCTTTGGATAGAATATCTTCTGCGAGATCTTTATTGCTAATGGATTTATTACCAGTAAATTCGATTTTTGTAACCGGGATATTAGATATTAAAAGAATGAATAAAAAATTAACCAATCAAAAATATACTTAAATAAGAAAATTGCCTTTTTTGATTATCAAGTTTCCATCAATCCAGACACTTGGTTTTTTAACAACACCATCAAGATGAATTTTTGCTTTATTTTTGCCCCCAAAACCAAGATTGTGTCCAAATGCAATGTGGATACTACCGAGAACTTTTTCGTCTTCGAGAACATTCCCGGTAATTTTTGCCTTCGGATTTGTACCAATCCCAAATTCACAAAGGGTTCTTTCTTTTTTTCCGTATTTTTTAAAAACAGCATTTAGTTTCTGATTACCCTTGAGACTTACAATCTGTCCATTTTTTATTTCTAAGGTGACTTTATTTTTTAAAAATCCAATTGGGGCAAAAGAACCATCAACGACAATATT
>JAGMEL010000200.1 GCA_023128195.1 Caldifarciminota bacterium
GAGACTCCGCCAGGATGTGGATAATAAGAGTCAGAACAAAGAAGTATCTTCAAATTGAATTCTCCATCATTATAATAATAGTAATAAATTTCAGAAAGTCAAATACTTTCTTAAAGGAAGTAGACAGTAGTTAGTAGATAGTAGACAGATTTGAGTTGTTTTAAAACCAATTGGATTGATTGGAGCACACATTTATATTGACAAATGGTTTTAATTTGATATAATAAAGCTTCGGATAGCAAAACTATTCGAAGGAGGACTTATATAAATGAAAAGTTATTCACAAGAAGAGATGAATAAACTGCTTGAAGCTTCTTTTGTCATGCCAAAAGAGGGTGAGATTGTGAAGGCTACTGTAATTAAACAGACAGAGAATGGTGTACTTCTAAATCTCGGTTTAAAGGCAGAAGGTTTTCTATCAATTGAAGAATTTCCCGTGTCTGAAGAAGCCGCTGTTGGTAAAGAAGTTTTCGTATTCCTGGAGGCGTATGAGAATCGCGATGGGTTTCCAGTAATTTCTAAGAAGAAGGCTGATTTTCAACTTGCCTGGGACAAGATAAAACACCTGTATGAGAATGGTGAACTTGCAAATGCTGTAATTAAAAAACGCATAAAGGGTGGGTTTGCTGTTGACATTATTGGAGTAGAGGCATTTCTCCCGAGTTCCCAGATTGAATTAAGATCACAATCTGACATTGATGCAGCGATTGGTCAAAAAATTGGTGTGAAAATTGTGAAGATAAACATGATGAGGAAGAATATTGTCGTTTCTAGAAAACGCGCTGTAGAGGAAGAACAGGTAGAAGTAAGGAAAAAGCTATTTGTTAAGATTAAAGTTGGTGATATAATCAAAGGAGAAGTACGTAATATAACTGATTTTGGTGCTTTTATTGACATCGGCGGAATCGATGCATTATTACATATAACTGATATCTCATGGCCCAAGATAACACATCCAGCTGAGGTTTTGAAGCTCAATACCAAGATAAAGGTGAAAGTATTGATTATGGATCGCGAGACGGGCAGGATTGCAGTGGGTCTTAAACAATTATCACCACATCCTTGGGAAAAGATTGAGAAAAAATTTCCAGTAGGTACAAGGATTAAAGGAAAGGTGACAAGCGTTGTAGATTATGGTGCATTTATCGAGATCGATAAAGGTGTTGAAGGGCTTGTTCACATTTCGGAGATGACGTGGAAAAAGGACGTTAGAGATCCAGCAAAGATTCTTAAACCGGGTGATATTGTTGAAGCTGTCGTTTTATCTGTTGCGCGTGAAGAAAGAAGAATTTCGCTTGGGATGAAACAGACAACGCCCGATCCTTGGTCAATAGTAGATGAGAAATTTAAAGTTGGTCAAAAAGTCGTTGTTAAAGTCACTAATTTGAAAGATTTTGGTGCTTTTGTTCAACTTATGGACGGAGTAGAAGGGCTTATACATATAAATGATTTTTTCTGGGATAAGAAAGTTAAGAAATCTTCAGATTATCTTAAGAAAGGGCAGAGGGTTGAGGCAGTAATTCGAACCGTAGACCGTAAGAATCGTAGAATTTCGCTAAGTATAAAACACACAAAAGAGGATCCATTTACTGAATTTATTGAAAAATATTCAGAAGGGGCAAAAGTAACTGGTAAAATCAGTGATGTTCTTCCAAAAGGAATAAGGCTTATGCTTGAAGGTGGTATTGAAGAATTTATCCCAGCAAACTACTTAGCAAAACACGGTAAGAAACCAAAGGATTTGTATAAGCTTGGTGACGATATTGAAGTTATTATCAGAAAAATAAATCCGAGACTGCGGAGAATAATTCTTACTGAAAAAGAATCACATAAGCAACCAGTAAAAAAGAAGGAAGTAGTAAAACCTAAAGCCACTGATAAATTTACCATCGGGGATATTATCGGTGCCCAAAACAAAATCAAAGAAAGTAAATAGATTTCTTTCATAAATTAGTATTGCAGAAAATATTCAATTTGGGCTGCAAATTAAATCAGTATGAGGGTTTTTGTTTGCTTAAAAACTTCTCGGATATTGAAAATCTCGTTATTGTAAATACCTGTTGTGTTACTAAAGAAGCAGAGATAAAATCGCTGAGGAAATTTAGACAATCGCTCAAACGGTATCCAAACAGTAAAATTATTGCAACTGGCTGTGCATGCCGGGTTTATCCTGAGAAGTTTTCTGCAGCTTATCAAGTGATTGATAATGTTCAGAGAAATAGCATAATCAAGGGTATATTTCCAGATCCCGGCAAGGCGAGGTTCTTTTTAAAGATTGAAGATGGATGCAATGAAAAATGCACATACTGTATAGTTTCAAAGGTCAGAAATAAAATCGAGAGTAAAACAATAGATAATATTAAGGAAGAGATTTATTGGGCAATTTCACTCGGTTATAAAGAGATTGTTTTGGTTGGTGCAAATATCGGGCTATATGGAGTTGATCGGGGACTGCATTTAATTGATTTATTACAGGCATTAAAGGGTATTCCTGATTTACCTCGTATAAGACTTTCATCAGTTGAACCAAAATTTATTGATGCAGAGTTAATTCAATGTCTTAAAGACTTACCTGTGTGCCGTCATTTTCATATCCCAATACAGAGTGCTGATGATAATATTTTATCCCGGATGAGAAGAGGTTATGATGCTGCACATCTAAAAAGAAGTCTCGATTTAATCAACAGGAATTTTGACGATGTAGCAATTGGTGGAGATGTTATTGTAGGTTTCCCGGGTGAAGGAGAGAAAGAATTTTTAAATACATATAAGTTTATAGAATCTAATTCTTTTACGCACCTTCATATATTCCCTTATTCGCCACGACCTGGTACTGAGGCATACGATTTGGGTGATTCTGTAGTGCGGGAGGAAAAGCGGCGGCGGCTCTGGGAGTTAAAAAATCTGATTGCTGACAAGAATTATCAATTCAGAAAAAATTTGCTTGGCAAAACATTTAACATTATTGTAGAAACGAATGCAGATATTATTTCTGGTTTGACTGATAATTATATTCGGGTGGAGGTTAATGGCGATTATGATAAGAATACACTTATAAAAATAAAAATCAACGAAGTTTCAAAGAATAAGACCTATGGTTCTATATAAGTGTAGATTAATTTTATTGCAGAGGTAAAAGTGAATAAAGAATTTTTTATCAAGACTTTTGGTTGCCAGATGAATAAAAATGATTCTTCAATTATTACAAAGATGCTACAAGACAATGATTATGAATGTGCGCCGGACCCAAAAAATGCCGATATATTTATTATTAATACATGCTCGGTCAGGGAACATGCTGAACAGAGGGCATTGGGTTACATTTCGTCATTAAAAAATTGGCGAACAAAACAGGGGAGGATTTTGGCTGTAGTAGGTTGCATGGCTAAGCGCTTGGCAGACGATATTGCTACAAGGTTTCCATTTGTTGATCTAATTTTGGGACCTGACTCCTATCGCAAGATTAATGGTTATTTGAATGAAATTTATTTAAAGAATACAAAGATTATAGAAACATCATTTAGTGGAGAGACATATTGTGGTATTTACCCAAAAAGGATTGGAGTATCAGATTTTGTTTCTATTATGCGAGGGTGTAATAATTTTTGTTCGTATTGTATTGTGCCTTATGTTAGGGGTAAAGCAAGGTCAAGATCCATAGACGATATACAAGAAGAAGTTGAAAATCTCGTTAATAATCGTGTAAAAGATATAACACTCTTAGGACAAAATGTGAATGAATATTTATATAAGGAGATAGATTTTGCAGGCTTGTTAAACAGGGTTGCTCAAATCCCGGGATTATTCAGATTGAGATTTCTAACATCCCATCCAAAGGATTTAAATGATGCAATTATTCATGCAGTCAAAATGAATAAAAATATTTGTGAGTGGTTTCATCTGCCATTACAATCCGGGAATAATCGTATTTTAGAATTGATGAATCGACGTTATACAAAAGAGGAATATTTCAAACTTATAAAAAGAATACGAAAAGAGATTTCAGATGCTACAATCACCACAGATGTGATTGTAGGTTTTTCCACAGAAACAGAGGAAGAATTTATGGAGACAATGTCTGTTATGGAAGAGATTGGGTTTGACAATGCTTATATGTATCGTTATTCACCACGTAAAGGGACAAAAGCATATGAGTATAAATCTCTGTCTGAACAGGTGATAAAGAGTAGACTAGAAAAACTGATAGCATTTCAGGGTGAAATTATTATTGAAAAAGCAAAAGAGATGATAGGCAAGAAATATGAAGTTCTGTTTGAATCAAAGGCAAAAAATGGCGCAACCCGAGGTAAGACAAGGGGAAATAAGGATGTCATTGTCGAACAGGAGATCTGCCCTGGAGAGGTGCGTGAGGTTATTATAAAAGAGGTGAGAGGAAGAACACCGATTGGACAGGCTACTTTTTAGAATACCATGTCCCCTTTTAAAATTATGAAAGACCTGAATAAATATATTGACCAGACAATTTTAAAGCCTGAGACAACTGAAAAAGATATTTTAGAGTTCTTAGATGGGGTGAAAAAGCACAAATTCTGTGCAGCTGTTATAAACCCCTGCTGGGTAGAATTGGTGAGTAAAAATCTACCCAATGGAATCAAGGTATGCAGTGTTGTGGGTTTTCCATTAGGTGCCTCAAGCACAAAGAATAAAACTTTTGCAACTGAAGATTTGATCACAAAAGGTTGTGATGAGATTGATATGGTGATGAATATTGGCAGATTTAAGGGCAAAGATTATAAATACGTTAGTAAAGAGATAAAAGAGGTTGTTAAGGCAGCACAGGGAAGGATTGTAAAGGTAATTATTGAAACCTGTCTATTGACTGATGATGAAAAAGGGGCTGCCGCAAATATTGTTAAGCAAAGCGGAGCGAAATTTGTAAAGACTTCAACCGGTTTTTCAAAACAAGGTGCTAATATAAAGGATGTTAAGATGCTCAGACAGATTGTTGGTCCTGATTTTGGAGTAAAGGCATCAGGAGATATCAGGGATTATGCCTTTGTAATGGAATTGATCAATTCTGGTGCAAATCGTATAGGTACTTCTACTGGTGTGAAGATAATGGAAGAGCTAAAGCGCACAGCGCTTTAGGAGACCGGGAGACAAGGAGAAACGGCGAAACGGAGAAATTGCACTTCGTGCGGTAGAGGTGCTTTCAGTACGGTTATAAGTCCTTGGGTCGGTTATGAGTTCTTCGAACGGAAAAAAACCCGCACAAAGTGCCGCAAACGTTCATGAAATGAATCATAACCGTTGTAACACAACCAATACCGTTCTATTAGAGCCATCATTTAACGTTCCAAACGAATGAAACGCTCATAACGCTATTAACGATTTCAGTTCCCAGAAAAACTCCTACAATATCGAGACTTTTCGAAATCACCCCTTGACAAAGCCCGATTTTCCACTATAATATAATGCCAGAAAGGGGGTGTAAATTTAATGACAAAAGTGATTGTGTACGAAGGAGAATCCTTTGAGAATGCAATACGTCGCTTTCGTAAATCGGTTGAGCGTGCTGGTATTTTAAGAGATGTTAGACGGCATGAAATTTATGAAAAACCGAGCGAAAAGAGAAAAAGACGTCTTATTGCAGCACGTAAAAAAGAATCGAAGCGGCGGAGGGAGGAAATATAGGAAGAACCCATGCCGAAGAGGTCTTAGAACTCCCCAAGATCCTGAACATGCTTGCAGATTTCTGTCAGATTGAAGCCACAAAACAGAAGATAAGGCATTTTTTGCCATTTAAAACACAAACTGCAGTAGAATTAGAATTAAACAGGGTAAATGATTTGAAAAAGCTTGGTGAGTTTGTTCAACTTAATATACCGATGGAACCTGGTTTTCTTAAGAAAGAATTACCAGGTCTGCTTTATTTGACTGAAGAACAGTTTGTTCAGTTAAAGGATTGGTTTATCTTTATCAATAATCTAAAAAATAGATTTAGTAAGACCCCAGTCAAAAGTTTCTTTAACAAATTGAAAAATTATCATGATATTGTGGAAAGAATTACTGCCAATATTGATGATGATAACCAAATTCGAGATAAAGCGACTGATGAATTATTCAAAATACGAACCCGAAAGCGAAGATTAAAAAACAATATCCAGGAGACATTAAATAATCTGTTGATGAATCGATCAAATCTCTTTACTGATACTAATATTGTTGAAAGGGGCGGAAGATATGTAGTTCCGGTCAAAAGGAATTTTAAAAAGGATGTACCGGGCATAGTCCATTCCTATTCAAACTCAGGAGAAACAGTCTTCATAGAACCTATAGAAATAACTGATGATCTCGCTACATTAATGGAATTGAATGAGACTGAAAAGCAAGAGATTGAGAAAATCCTGAAGAACCTTACTCAGATTATTCTTTCTCAGGTAGACGAAATTGAGCAGGATATCGAGATTATTATTGATCTTGACCTTTTGTTTGCTAAGATACGATATGCCGAGGATTTGAATGCGACAATGCCTGTTTTTACTGATACCTTGAATATAATAAGCGGTTTTCATCCTATTTTAAAGAGGGTTAAACAAAATGTGGTTTATCTCAATTTGAAAATTAATTCAAAGAAAAGGATTCTTCTAATCTCAGGGCCAAATGCCGGTGGTAAAACAGTAGTTTTAAAGACAGTAGGGCTAATTGAATTGATGGCAAAATGTGGTTTATTTATTCCTGTTGGAGAAGGCAGTACTATTCCGTTTTATGATAATGTTTATGCAGATATTGGCGATGAACAAAGTATTGAATCCCACCTTTCTACGTTTGCAGCCCATGTAAATCAGATAAAAGAAGCATTAAACGGAAATGAAAGTTCCCTTGTCCTATTAGATGAACTTATGAGTCAGACTTCAGTAGAAGAAGGTTCAGCCCTTGCCTCAGCAATAATGGAGGAGTTTGCACGTAAAAAAAGTACAGTGCTTGCAACGACTCATAATGAAAATTTAAAAATATTTGTGAGCAAAAGGTCAGATATGTTAAATGGCGGCATGGAATTCACGGATAGACCGACATATCGACTCATTTTGGGTATACCCCAACCGAGTAATGCCCTTAAATTAGCGAGCAAATTGGGTTTTGGTAAAGGTGTTATTGAAAATGCACTCAAATATCTTGATAAAGATAAAATGTCATTAAATAAGCTATTTGAGGATTTATCAAAAGAATTAAAGGCAGTTCAGGAGGAGAGGCAAAAGTTATCTGTTTTAATAGAGGACTATGAATTGAGATTTAATGAGTTAAATTCCAAAAAAAGAAAAGAATTAGAAGAGCTAAAGACAAAATACAAAAGAGAGCTTATTCAGGCAAAGAGAAGTATAGAAAAATTAATAAAAGATCTGAAAAAACAAGGGCCAAAACCAGAAGCAGTACGTGAGATGAGGCGTTTTTTTGATGAAAAACTCCAGATTGATGAGGTTTATAGTTCTTATTACCCAAAAATAGGAGAGATTGTCAGGATTAGAGATCTGAAAAGAGTTGGACAGGTTATTGAGGAACAGGGTGGTAAATTTAAAGTTAGTCTTGAAAACATATATTACTGGGTAGATTCCAGAGACATAGAGTCGATCAAAGCGAATAATTAATTTTAAAATATGATTGAGAAGGAAAAGATCGAAGAGATAAAAAGGCAGACTGACATAGTTGCCATAATATCTCAGTATATTAGGTTAAGGAAGGTTGGAAAAAATTATCGGGCACTATGCCCATTTCATACTGAAAAAGATCCGTCCTTTTATGTAAACCCGGATAAGGGAATATTTTACTGTTTTGGGTGTAAGAAAGGTGGGAACGCAATTACTTTCCTTATGGAATATGAGAAATTAGATTTTCCCGCTGCAATAAAAAAATTGGCGAAAAATCTGGGTATTGAAATTGATACGACAAAGAGCTTGAAATATAAGGAATTATACGATGTGAACGAACTGGCAGGTCAATTCTATTCGCTCTGTTTATTAAAAGAGATCGGGAAAAGAGGACAGCATTATCTGAATGAGCGTAAGATTGATATGACTAAATTAAAGGATTTTAGACTTGGTTATGCACCTTCTTCTGGCGGGCTTGTAACTTTCATGCGGCAAAAAGGAGTTTCAATGGAAAGGCTTAAAAAGGCCGGTCTTATTTCTACATCTGCGTATAATAGAGAGAGGACTCGTGAAATATTTAGAGATCGACTTATTTTCCCTATCTACAATATTTCTGGTAGGGTGATTGGTTTTGGGGGGCGTGGAATTGATGATCATATAAAACCTAAATATCTTAATTCTCCTGAAACACCAATATTCAAAAAAGGGGGGGTTCTTTATGGTTTATTCCAATCAAAGGATAATATAAGAACTAAAGGCGAAGCAATACTTGTTGAGGGATATTTTGATCTGTTGAGTCTGTTTCAGAAGGGTCTTAATAATGTTTGTGCACCTCTGGGTACTTCTTTAACAGACAAGCAGGCTATATTGATTTCGCGATTTTCAAAGAAGGTTAATATTTTATTTGATGGAGATTTATCCGGAATTAAAGCCGCTTTGCGGGCAATCGGTTTACTCATTAATGCTCAGGTTGATGTGTTTGTGGCATCTTTACCAGAGAATTCAGATCCTGATACGTTCATAAATCAAAACGGTGTAGACAAAATGCAGGCAATTATTGATGAGGCACAAGACTTTTTTCATTTTTATAAAAAGGTTGTTAAGACTGATACTGTTGAGCAAGAAGTTATTTTAATTAAGGACATAATACAGATAATTAGTAATATCCGAGATGAAATAAGATATGATCGCTACCTTAAATATGCCTCCCGTGTTTTTGATATCCCGGTTGACATCATAAAAAAAGAAATGGGAAAAAAGAAGACAACTTTAGAAAAGCCTGCTCATGATTTTAAAATCACACAAGAACAAAGAGTAATGGCAATGATATTGAATACAAAGGAACATTTTACACTTGTAAAAGATATTTTAAAACCCCAAGATTTCAGCGAAGAAGGTTTAAAAGAGCTTTTTAAATTACTGTTAAGAGATGAAAATTTTGATATATGTGATTTATCTGAAGTAATAGATGAAAGATTAAAAGAAAAGTTGCTTTCAATAATAATGAAAGTAGAATCAGTACCAAAGCAAGCTTTTTTAGAGGTTTTGATACGTTATAAGGGCGGTATTGAAGAAAAGAGGATTCAGTCAAAGATAAGTGAAGCTCAGGTAAGTGGTGACGAACAGGCTAGAACAAAATATTTGAAACAGCTTAATACTCTTAAGCAAAAAATGCTTAAGATTGATTTAGATAAGGTGATAGCAGATAGTGATTTGTAAAATTTTAAAATTTGATGGTAAGATTTATTTGATAAAAAAGGAGTGTGAAATTGAAATTTTCTCGGAAAATATTTAATAAAGCAAAATCAATGGGGAAGATTTCCCTTAATGATATTAATAAGTTAATACCTGAGAAGGCGACGCCAGAAGAGATCGATGAAATTTTAGCTGTATTGTCAAAACATGATATAACTATTGTACAGCAAGGTAAAAAAGCACCTGCTAAACGCCCTCGTCCAAAAGCTTCTTTGAGACCTGAAGAACCAATCAGGGCTTATTTTAAAGAACTTGCTAAATATGATCTTTTGACCAAGGAAGAAGAGTACGAATTAGCAGTAAAAATCGAAACTGGCTACAGGATGATTGAGCGTCAATTTCTTCCCTTTCCCTGTGCGATTCATAAGATACTTGAAACATGTAGGCAAGTCGAACAATGCCACAAGAGCCTTGATCAGATTTCACGTGTTGAAATTGAGGCAATGATGGATAAACGAACGTTCTGGGCAGAGAGACAGCGTTTTGTGCGACGGGTTAAATCAATACACAAGGATTATGATTCACTTATTCAGTTCTACAAAAAATATCGAAAGGATAAATCCAAGACAGTTGAGTGGCGAATATTTGAAAAGGAAGAGAGGATTTTAAGGAAATTTTCTATTCTTTCCCTTCAGCATAGTGTTGTTAATATCGCGATACACATTTTTAAGGAGAGGATAGAAATGTTAAAGCAAGTAGAGAAGATTTTACCCAAATTGAGAAATAAAGACGAAATATATCTGTATACAAAGCAAAGAAGATTTTTATTAAAAGAACTTAATATTGACAGTAATAGCATAAAAGAAACCTTGATGATCGTTGGGTCGTGGGAAGATTTAATAAATCGAGCAAGGCAGAGAATGATTGAAGGTAATATGAGGTTGGTAATTTCTATTGCCAAAAAATATGTGAATCGCGGGTTAGAATTTGCTGATCTTGTTGGTGAGGGTAATAACGGTCTTATTAAAGCTGTTGAAAAATTTGATTATCGAAAAGGATACAAATTTTCTACATATGCTACATGGTGGATAAGGCAGGCGATCACTCGCGCTATTGGTGATCAGGCAAGAACCGTGCGGGTTCCTGCACATATACTTGATACCATGAATAAGGTTGCCCGCGCCAAGCGTGATATGATTCAGGATTTGGGAAGGGAACCTACAGTTGAGGAAATTGCCAACCGCCTTGAGATTCCAACTGACAAGGTGCGAATGGCACACAATATTTCGTTAATTCCAATTTCTCTTGATAAGCCGATAGATGACGAGGAGTCGAGTTTTGTTGGCGATTTTATTAAAGACCCCCTGGCTGATTCTCCATCACGAAGGGCTGCTATATCAGTTTTAAAAGATCGTTTTAATGAAATTTTGAGAGATTTACCTAAGAGGGAAGAAAAAATCATAAGATTACGTTTTGGATTAAATGATGGTCTACCAAAGACCTTAGAAGAAGTTGGCCAGTTGTTTAACATTACAAGAGAAAGGGTCAGGCAGATTGAGGCAAAGGCATTAAAGAAACTTCGTCATCCAACACGACTCCGTAAATTACAGATGTACAAGGATTTGATTGACTAGATAGACAGTTCAAATTTCAGATTTTAAATTTCAAATTGGATATTTGTAAAAATATGGAATATTATGGAGTGCAATGAGTCCTCTCATTGCAAGATACTTCATTTGTGCCCCCGCATTTTCAATAAAAGTCGCCCAATTTTCCCCCAATTTATTGGGCAATGAGTTGCTTAATTCATCCAGCCCTTTTGTAAAAGAGCGGGATTCATTGGG
>JAGMEL010000201.1 GCA_023128195.1 Caldifarciminota bacterium
GCCGTGTAATCGTCGGCGGCGAAACCAAATTTGGATGTGTTGATGGTCCAGAATTCGATGGTCATCAGGTTGACTGGGATACCTTACTTGCAAGACGCCGGGTTTATCTTGATAAAGAAAGATATTCTTTAAGTTTTTACGAATGTGAGAAATATGGCTAAGAAAATTATTCCTAAAAAGACCCCGATGCGGGAACAACCACCAAAAGAACGTGCTAAGAACTATGATGAAGTTCCGTATGGCTATAGTGAAAAAGAAGCTATGCAGGAAGCCAGGCGGTGTTTGCAGTGCAAGAAACCAATCTGCATTAAAGGTTGCCCTGTTGAAATAGATATTCCTGGATTTGTACAATTGATTGCCGAGGGAGATTTTCAAGGCGCAATAAAAAAGTTGAAGGAGAAGAATGTATTGCCTGCAGTATGTGGCAGGGTATGCCCTCAGGAAGATCAGTGTGAAAAAATTTGTGTTCTCGCCAAGAAATTTGAACCTGTAGCGATTGGCAGATTAGAACGTTTTGCTGCTGACTGGGAAAGGGCTCATGGTGAGTCGTCGGTTCCTAAAATCCCTCGTTCAACTGGTAAAAAAGTTGCCATTATCGGTGCTGGCCCTGGCGGATTGACTGTAGCCGGAGATCTGGTTATGGAGGGGCATGCGGTCACGATATTTGAGGCATTGCACAAACCGGGCGGTGTTTTGGTGTATGGTATACCAGAATTCCGGTTGCCCAAAGCAATTGTATACCGCGAGGTTGATTATTTGGTAAAGTGTGGCGTAGCATTAATAGTTGATTTTATCGTTGGAAAAACAGCAACGATTGACCAGCTCCTCGAAAATTTTGATGCTATTTATATCGGGACTGGTGCTGGTCTGCCCTGGTTTATGAATATCCCGGGCGAGAATCTTAATGGTGTCTATTCGGCGAACGAATATCTTACCCGGTCAAATCTCATGAAGGCATATCTCTTTCCTGAATATGATACACCTATAGTGCGTGGCAAAAGGGTTGCAGTAATAGGCGGTGGTAATGTCGCGATGGATTGTGCACGGACCGCGCTACGTCTTGGCGCGGATGAGGTTCATAATGTATACCGTCGTTCACGTAAAGAGATGCCAGCACGAGAAGAAGAGATCCATCATGCAAAGGAAGAAGGAATAATCTTTGATATTCTTACACTGCCAGTGAAATACATTGGTGATAAAAGAGACTGGGTCAAAGAGATGGAATGTATAAAAATGAGATTAGGTGAACCTGATGCTTCAGGGAGAAGGAGACCCGTGCCGATTGACGGTTCAAATTTCATAACACCCATAGACACTGTAATATGTGCAATAGGCCAAAGCCCGAACCCTCTTATCCCTCAAACCACACCTGATTTAAAAATTGGTAAATGGGGGAATATCGAAGTTGATTCAGAGACTGGTAAGACCTCTAAGAAAGGATGTTGGGCTGGTGGTGATGTAGTACGCGGAGGTGCTACTGTAATTCTGGCAATGGGTGATGGCAGGGTTGCTGCTCGGTCAATACATGAATACTTAAAAACCGGGGTATGGTGACATCTTAGAAACCCAAAAGTCCAGAAATCTAAAAATCCATAAATGTAGCGGTAGTCCTTGAACTGTTAGCTTTTATCAAATGCTTGCCCTGCTAATCTAAAATCGGTATCTTATTTCAAAATCTTTAAATTCATTTGTGGCATCCATCCATTCTATTTCGACATTGTCAACTGTGGCACCGGGCGGTCCTTTATGACACCACTGGATAAATTGTTCTATCTTATCTTTTTGCCCCTCAGTAATGATCTCAACCCTGCCATCGCGCAGATTTCTCACACAACCTATAAGATTTAGGTTTCTTGCAATATCCTGGGTATTTGTCCTGAAAAAAACTCCCTGAACAATTCCTGAAATATACAGGTGTGCCCTTACAATCTTCTTCATTTTTTGCAATATTCAAGGAGATAATCAACCAAATTGTTTAGGCTACAGCTTAACAGTGTAATATATTTATCCCCTGCTCCGCAATAGCTAAGTAGCTTATCATGTAATACAATTGCACCGACCGGGAAGATAACATTGGGGACATCTACAGGGAATTTTTTATTACCCATTAATTCATAAGGTAATGATGGGATATATATTGGATAGTGCGTTCGGGCAATGACCTTTTTAGGATTTTCCAGATCAAGTAAAGCAGCACAGATTGAATAACCCCGCTTAATCTTTCTTTTTAATCCATATTCGCGGGCAATATTAATATCTATCTCGCCAACTGCATGGTATAGAAATAACAGACCTCTTTTTGTTTTAATCAACTGGGTAGATGGACCAATCTTCTCCTTCTCATGCATGAATTTCCCGGATGAGAAGAGTAAAGTTTTATTTCTCTCTTTGTACAGTCTTTGCCAGTATCTTTTATGTTTTTCAGGATTTAATAATTGCTCAATCCCGGCATCAAGTGTGGCGAGATGGATATTGGGGTGAAATCTTAAAAGAAGATATACTTTCCTGTTAATAAAAAAGGGAATAACATTTCGACTATCAAAAGAGTCAATGATCCCATGATATTTGATATTTAGAAAATCCTTTGTTGAATATATGGCGATCCTATCTGCATTTCCTCCCTTGAACGGCGGCTTTATCTTACCGCATCCAATTAAAATATATTTTTGGTTAAGCTTCACGATCCTTATATCTTCAATACCATGGATAAAGTCAGTGTGGTCAGTGCCATCACCGCGGATAACTGCATTTTTTAATCTTTTGAATTTAATGCCATCACTGCTTAGGAGAGGCCAAATTTCAGAAGTATAGTTTTCAAGACAATATCTTTTAATGCCCAATTTTTGGTCAAAATACATGCCTTTTTTATAACCTTTATGAATGCGGGGAAGAAGTATTACTTTATCTTTATAGACCTCTGCACCAGGATTAAATACTGCACCAATTTTTAATCTCTTATTTTCATACCAGGTAAGACCAATATCTTTTGGTTTAACTACCGGATTATTTTCATAACAGGATAGTTTGAAGATTATCTTATTTGACTTGGTTCTTATGAGATCGCCATTACCCAGCTTCTTAAATTGACTATTCAGACTAATCATTCTTTATAATCGATTAGATAGTTTAATAAATTCCATCTTGATAATATTGCAATATTCATATTTTATATAGTTCCAGATGCATTTTTGCTACAGATGCCCACGAGGTTTTGTTTCGGTACTCTTCAGTCTGTGTAAGGATATAATTCCTGAAATCCGTGTCCTTGAAGAGTCTTATTCCTATTTTCGCAATGCCTGAAGAATTATATGGCAGGATTAATAGTTCATCAGAGATATTCTCCAGCTCTTCAAATTTTGGAATTCTTGAGGCGACAATCGGTTTTTTTGCACCAATTGAAAGATGGAATGAGCCGGATGCTGAGCGATCCTCTTCATAATACGGAAAAAGCACCAAGTCCGATGCACCTAAAATGTACGGGATATCTTCATTCGGAAAGAATTTATTGGGAAAGATTACTCGTGATTGAAGGGTGAGTTCCTCTATTTTTTTCTTCACAAACTCCAGATATTCTTTTTGTTTTTTATCTGCTGTAGGTGCAAGCCCACCTGCTATAAAAAGATAGGCATTAATATTGTTTTCAATTATTTCTTTAAGTGACTCGAGCATTATATGGAGACATTTATGGGGTTTAACAAATCCAAAACTTAAAATGATCTTTCCATCCTGAGGTAATCCAAGCTTCTCTCTCGATCTTTGCCTATTTTTATTACTGAGCTCTGAACCATGGGGGACGACATTAATCTTTTTGCTTGATATGCCAAGTCTTTGAAGAATTGCCTTTTGAGACTCAAGATGAACAATTACTGCATCAGCAAGTTGGGCAATTTTTTGTGCATACTTTTCATCTACCGCACCGCGCTCAGAAAATTGGGCTGGTCGTATACAGTGTATTGTTATTACAAGTTTCACCTGTCCTTTTAGTCTTTCAAGTAATCGCGGCAGCCGTTCATCAAATTTATAAATACTGTACTCATGCTGGATATGTACCGTATCAAAATTTCTGGTTTGATTAAAGATTGCCTCTGGATAATCTTCATTCCGGCTCCAGCATGGAATTACCTTAAAATTTTCTTCGTCTACGGGCGATGCTTCATTTTCTGCAATTATTGAAATTTTTAATTTTGGCTCTACCGTCTTTATTCCGTGAACAAGATAGTCAGTATATGTAGCAATACCACAGTGTTGTGGTAAATATGTTGAAACATAGGCTAAGCTCATGCCCTTGCCAGAACGACTACCCTTCGCATATTCTCTATATTCATTATTATCGCAATAGCAAGTAGTGCAAGGATAGGTAGATTTAATACGCCACCAAGAAAGATAATAAAGATTCTCAAATCTCTGCCTATCCTGAAATGCCGAGGGACTCTGTTTTTCATAAGACTGTCATATTTATCTGCCGTGTAGCTGTTGATTAATGAGCCAATTAATGCTAAAAATCCAATGAAGATAATAGATAAACTACCAGTGATTTGAAATATATGGTAGGTTAGACCAAATAGTAGAAAAGCATCAGCATATCTATCTAAAACCGCATCAAACCAACCACCAAATTCAGTTTCTAAAAATTTCAGTCGTGCAATCTCGCCATCACAGCCATCGAGAATAGAAGTAAATTGAGCAAGAGTCGCACCGATTAGGAGATTAATGTATCCCTTGTGAAAAAAGAATAGTACACTAACGATTGAAAGAAAGAAACAGAGTAGTGTAATTGTATTGGGTTGAATTTTGGTTCTCAAAAGAAGTTTTGTAATCGGGATAGATATTGGCCTATTTATATATCTTGAAATAAAACCGTCAGATTGTTTTTTTGTCGAGATATCCAACAGATAATCTTCAGCCAGTTTTAATCGCACCGCATCATCCACATCAATCCAGTAATTCCCATCAATATCACAGGTTTTAACCTTACCCCTTTTTGCCAAAAGTTTTATTCCACCGGATAGGGATGTGTCTCCTCTTTTTGAACTCTGCTCAATTGCCTTGAAGATTGCAGGTGTACAGAGAAATATACCTGTATCATAGGCATTATACTCTTTAAGATTTTTCCCGATGTTTAAAATCTTTTTATCTTTAACAAATACTTTTGTAGCATCCTTTTTATCAACAAACTTATTTCTTTTAGTATTAGAATCAATTGCTAAAACGACTTCATCATTATGAATCTTTCTATTTTTTAATTTCTCAATAATATTTTTATTGAAAATATGGTCGCTCATTAATAGAATAAAATTGCCATTTATAGTACCCGCCGCCCTTAATACTGATATACCATTTTCTTTTTTCCATTCATCATTATGCAGGCAGGTAATTTTTATATTTCTTTTTTTGCTGAAGGATTTTAAATAATCACTAAGCCTTTTGCCATTATAACCAGTTACCACACAAAAATCGTCTAAACCAGCTTTTCTGGCAAGCAGAATAACTCTTGCAATAAGCGGCATTCCCATTAAAAATGCTAATGGTTTTAAGCTTGCCTTTGATACGAGCCTTGTGCCTTCGCCACTTGCAATTATAAGACATTTCATGTTCAATCACCTCCTTTTCTATGGATTGATTGCTGTAATTTATATTTTCTTATCTACTATTAAAATATTAATCCTAGATAAGTGCTTATTTGGTTCGCTATACTAATTAAAACCACTGGAGAAGAGTTAACCGTTCCCAGAATAGTTAATTTAACAAAGTTCCGTACTTTTTACCTTTTCGCCCTGCCTCTTAGTTTAAAGGTGTAGAAGCCGATACAAACAATGTACTTGATTCAATAGTATTCTAATATTATTATATCCAATTTTTTCTTTACGTCAAGTGTTTAATGGGCAAACGTTAAGACACATCATCACCACTTTTCAAGGGATGTAATGCGGCGAGTTGGCCGCATCCTGCAAGGATTTCCTGGCCTCGGGATTTTCTTAAGGTTATTGTGTGATAAGAGTTTAAAAGATATTGGTGAAATTTTTTGATTTTTTTGTCAGAAGGTCGTTTAAAAGGTAATGAAGGATAGGTATTATAAGGAATCAGGTTTATTTTCGATGGTATTCCTTTTAGTAATTTCAGTAACCTCCGGGCATCTTTTATACGATCGTTTAATTTATCTATTATCACATATTCAAAAGTCACCATATTCTTTTTGAGGGAGTATTCTTTTGCTATTTTTAATATTTCTTTTAAAGGATTTTTCTGGGTTATTGGCATCATTTCTTTTCTCATTTCTTCGTCGGGAAAGTTTAACGAGATTGCCAGCTTGACCTTAAGGGGCGATAATAAAAGTGTATGAATCCCCTGGGTTAGACCAACCGTGGAGATTATGGTGTGTCTCTGGCTGATGCTAAGGCCGATTGGCGAACATGTAATCTTAATTGCATCCATGACTTCTTTTATATTTAACAGCGGTTCGCCCATACCCATAAAGACAATATTGGTAATTTTACTATCGATATTTTCTTGAATAATCCGAATTTCATCAACAATTTCATAAGCCTTGAGATTTCTTTTAAAATCCATTAACCCTGTTGCACAAAATTTACAATGTAATGGACAGCCAATCTGGGTTGAAACGCAAACTGTTTTTCTTTTTCCTTCAGGAATAAAGACTGCCTCAATTTTTTTGTTATCTTCTGTATCCAGTAGAAATTTTTTTGAGCCATCTTTGGCTTGTACTATTTTATCTATATTTAGAGCGGAAATTGTAAATTTACTCGATAGAGATTTTCTCAATTCCTTGGAGATATCGGTCATAACAGAGAAATCTTTGGCATTTTTCTGCCATATCCATTTGAATATCTGGTCACCGCGGTAGGGCTCTATACCAATGTTGCTCATAGTATCTCGCATAGATATTATCGAGTGACTTTTCAGATTGTTTTTCATTATTCAATTATATCTAAAATTCATTCAATAATCAATACATGACAGACAATATACCTCGCTGAGAATATTGACAATTTGTTTAATATGCTTATAATAATTTATGTTGTTATTGTTGAAATATATATAAATGGGGGAAATTAATGATAAACGTTCAACGCGGGTGGTAATATGTTAAAATGTCCTTTTTGTGATTATCAACTGGCTAACGAGAAAGTAGTTTTTTGTACTAATTGCGGTGCCCGCATTGCAGATGATATCAAACAATCTTCAGCATCAGAGCGTTTGAAGTTCTGGGGTGGGGAATTGAGGATGCTTTCCGTCTTTTTTGTCAATTTTTTGGGTTTTGAGAAGCTGATAGGTAAACAGGTTAATAATGATATTTTGATTAACTTGCGCGAATGCATGAATGAGGTCGAAGATATAATTAAACAATTTGATGGAACATCGAACCAGATTATTCCTGATCAACGGGTATTGGGAATCTTCGGAGCACCCAAGGCACATAAAGATGATCCATTAAGAACTGTTCGTTGTGCCTGGAAGATCAGGAATTGGTGGAAGAAGAAGAAAAATGATGTGAAATTTCTGACTCAGGTTGATCTTACCCTTGGTATAAACACAGGTCGTGCATTTTTTGGTTACATTTTGGAGGAGTCTTCTTTCCTTACAGTAATCGGTGATACAATCAATACTGCTGCTCGCCTTACAGAAATATCCTTACCTGATGAGATATTAATTAGTGAGAATACTCGTGATAGAGTTATTGAATATGTTGATATTGAACATATTGGTGAGCGTAGTATAAAAGGTAGGAGTTCCAAAGTCAATGTCTATCGACTTAAAAACATAAAAGAAGAATCAGAAATTCTTCCATCACAAAAAATACCTTTATTCGGACGAGACACAGAGTTAAACAAATTAATAAAGATTGTACAAGATTTGGAAAAGAATCAAGCACGGATATGTGTAATTACCGGCCAGATGGGTATTGGCAAGACCAGGCTTAAAGAAGAATTCGAGAATTTTCTAACCGAGGATAAGTCTGTTGATTTTGTTGAAATGCACTGCTCTGTTGAGATCTCGTCACCTTATTGTCCTTTTGAATTTTTACTACGGCATTATTTAAAGTTGGAGAAGTTTGTTAATAAAAAAATACTGGCGAATAAGATAAATGAAATAATTGCAAAAAAAGGATTATTACCGATTAATGCTCGAGGTTTAAAGCATCTTTTCTTGACTGATTTACACAGGCTCAATAGCGGCGAGATTTTTTCAATTAATGAAGAGATCTATATATCGGTTAAGAATCTAATCAAGCATGAATGCCGGAAAGCCCATTTAATTTTAATCTTTGAAGAATTCAACAAGGCTGATGAAATGACCAAGCATTTAGTTGATTATTTATTTCATGAACTCAAAGATGAGCCCGTATTGTTTCTTCTTGTTAATGGTTCAAAGGATTTTATTACAACTAATGATGTCGTAATCGATGAGATTAATCTAACCCCCCTTTCATTGAAAGATATAAAAAATCTGGTGGATTTTATTCTTAACGATGTTGATGATAGACTGGTTGAGTTTTTATACAAGTCAGCGGGCGGTAATCCTCTATTCACAATTACAGCTATTAGAAATACTCGACGCTCCCGATTAATTAAAAAAGTTTCTGGGCGCTGGCATCTGGAAAAAGAACAGCGTCTGCCTTTTCTCGATGATTTGTACGGTGTTGTTATGTCAACAATCGACTCACTTTCCCCGGATTATCGGTTAATAATTGATTATGCATCTGTAATAGGGTACAGATTTAGTTATCGTATTCTTGCGGGGTTATTTAAAAGAGCAAATTTAAAAGAACAGTTACATCATTTAATCGAAGAAGGTTACATTATTTTATCTCATAGTGATAAGGATCCAATATATGTTTTCCGCCATAATCTGTTGAAAGATGCAGCCTATACTGTTCTGCCTCTGAGGAAAAGAAAAGAGATTCATCAGGTAGTTGCTAATTTGT
>JAGMEL010000202.1 GCA_023128195.1 Caldifarciminota bacterium
TACGCTATATACATTATGGAAATAATCGATACTTATCATAATAATACGATTGAAGAATGCATAATGATAGGCATTACCAAACTTGATTCTGCCTTAAATCTTGATAACGCACAACTTAACTTTGTTATGTCAGATGGTTCCACCTTATGGGGATTATGTTTTGCAAGGCCTCCGCTAAGAGGGTTTAGTCTTTATTATTATCCACATATCGAAGTCTCGAGCTTCTGGGTTGCTGCCTCAAAACCTCTTGATACATTAAATCTCTACTGGGCAGCAGTGCCGAATTCAACGCTGGTTATCCTTACACCTGGTGAGCCACCTCAGCTTATTAGTATCTTTAATGAATATGAAACATCTGCAGTTTATCAAGGTCTGGAGATAATCTCCCCAAATCCATTCAAAGGAAAAATAGAGATTAGATATTGCATAGGGCAAAGTGCAGAGGGCATAGAGCTGAAAATCTATGACACGAGTGGACGGGTCGTTCGTTCCTTCCCTATTGTTAATCTGTCTAATCAAAATAAATCTGTGGTTTCTGTGTATTGGGATGGCGCTGATGATTCCAACAGGAAACTGCCAAACGGTATCTATTTTTGCAATCTAAGTACAGGAGATACTATTTACACCAGAAAAATGGTGTTACTAAAGTAGTATGAAGGAGGTATTATGAAAAGTTTATTGCTTTTACTTATAATCATCATCCCGGTAATAGCACTGGGAGATATCGATCATTTTGGAAATACTGATGAGTATATAATTCCTGAAATGAATATAATCACATGCCCAATCGACACACCTGCAGGATGGCGTGACGATGAGCTGTTGAGTTTAAACGATGCCAAGGAATCTATTAATCCAAGAGGTGTTGCAGATACACTTGGCAGGATACACGTTGTCTGGAAGGATAATCGGAGACTACAGGGGCATGATGAGATTCATTATCGCGTAAGGATTGATACAATATGGAACAGCCTGTTCGCAATTTCAAATCTCGATACTTCCCACAATTCACCCTGGATTGCCATAGACAAGAAGAATAATGTTCATGTTGTTTTTTTACGTTGGTTTGGTGCATCTGGTGCGCGATATGATTTAGGATACAGAAAATATAATGACTCACTTGCTATTTGGGAATCTGAAGAAAAAATAACCCAGAACGATTCAATAAGTTTATCTGGCAGACCTAAGGTTTTGTGTGATACAAATGATGTGGCTTACGCCTTCTGGCTCAATGTAAATCAGACACCTCAGGCAATATGGTATTCTACAAATGATGGGACAGGGTGGATTCCAAAAATGGGTGTTACTGATGTAAGTGATTCGCCAAACGGATACTTTGGGGTAGCAGTTTCTCCTGACAATGCGATTCATTGCGTATGGCAGGACTACCGCAGTGGTACGGCTGAACTCTATCATCGATAT
This sequence comes from Caldifarciminota bacterium, assembly GCA_023128195.1. Taxonomy (GTDB): domain Bacteria; phylum Hydrothermota; class Tepidihabitantia; order SM23-42; family SM23-42; genus SOIY01. The sequence goes on from JAGMEL010000202.1 coordinate 1,423, forward strand.
TTACACAATGGTTTCTGGTCATCTTCAAATGCAGTAACAGCAAATGGTTTTGCGAGTGTATACCCGCGTATGAGTGCAGATACATTAAGTAATATGCATCTTGTCTATGGTGGTGGTTCATCATTGAGTGAGAAGATACATTATTTGATATGGGATTCCAATACACAAACATGGGGGTCGGAAACGAAATTTCCTTCTCAGATGGCAATACCACATGTTGACATCGCAGTAAGCCCTCTTAATTGTGATGTTCACCTAACCTTTCACGAATCAATAGGCGGACATATAGAAATTATGTATAAGCATTATAATACTCAGACAGGACAATGGGAACCAAATGTTCAATTGACATTCAATTATCCTGACATAAGACTTGACCCGCAGATTTGCCTCGACCCTGATGATTATGTACAGCTTTTCTGGTGGGATCAAAGGGACGGTACAGGACAGGAGGAGATATACTACAAGACCAATCGTACTACTACGGGTATTGTAGAAATTGACCTTGAACCAAAAAACAGTATTAGATTAACCGCTTCGCCAAATCCCTTCAGTAAAAGAACAGATATCAGCCTCAGCATAGGGCAAAGAGCAAAGGGCACAGAGTTGAAAATCTATGATGTAACAGGAAAATTAGTTAAAGAATTCAATCTAAAATCCCAGTTCGTCTGGCACGGAAAAGACAACCAGGGAATGAATTGTGCGCCTGGCATTTACATTTTATATCTTAAAGGCAAAGGAATTAACAAAAGCTTAAAAATAATCCGTTTATAATTATCCCCAGATTTTTTCGATATGCTCTTTGGAAAATCCGGGTGTAAACAGGCTTACTAAAATCATTAATATCAAACCAACAATAAGACCGGGAATAAAACCATGTATACCAAAGGGGTTGCCAACGACCATCCAGACAAGTGCTGTTATAAATCCACCAACCATAGAAATAATACAACCCATTTTTGTTGCTTTTTTCCAGTAAATGCCAAACAGAATAGGCCAGAGTGTGGTTGAGGCAATCACTGCCCAGGCAAATGCGGTCAAAGTTAAGACCAATGCCGGAGGATTAAACGCAATAATGAGTGAAACAATACCAATTATTATGCTCGCAACCTTACTGTAAAAAAGGATCTTATTTTTATTCAAATTCTTTTTCAAACCCTTTTTAACAATGTCATGAATCATCGAACTCGATAAAATTATTAAAATCGAAGCAAATGTTGACATACCGGCTGCTACTACTCCGGCAAGTACTATTGCAGAACCAAAAGGAGAAAGAACATTTTTTGCTAACGTAGGAATAGCCAGGTCAGGATTTTGTAAACCAGGACAGAGAACCCGTGCTATTGCACCATTAAAATAAGGCAGGAGTGCCAGACACGTACCTACTGTTGCAATGACAGTACCAATTTTTAGTACCTTTAAATTTTTCAATGAATAAAACCTTACGACCAACTGCGGCATTCCCCAAACCCCAAAACTAACAATCAGGGCAAAAGAGATAAGTCCTGGCCAACCCCATACACCTGGCGTGTTAATTAATCCCGGATTGATCGCTTCCAATGCCTGATTTGCTGCACCAATACCACCTACCGCCTTTATAGAAAATATTGTTAATACAATCAAACCAATACCCATTACCCATGCCTGAACAAAACTCGTCCAGACAACAGCAAGGTATCCGCCGATTGACACATAGAAAAGGATAATAATACCAGCCAGAAGAATACCATAGGCATATGGGATATCCATTAAAACCTCAAAAATATGTCCCATCCCCTTTAGTATACTAACATTATAAAATATCATAAATAATACAATAATAATTGCAGAAAAGACAAGAGCAAAATTTGATTTATACCGTTCCCCAAAAAATCCCGGGATAGTCATTG
>JAGMEL010000203.1 GCA_023128195.1 Caldifarciminota bacterium
TCATAACTTAAAATCTCAGGTCTTGAAAACTTCATGGTTTTTTATTTTCCTTTTTGGCGAAAAAATTAAACTTATTGCAAATATCAAGCTGGAAACAATTATAATTACTGCACCTAAAGGAACGTTAAAGACAATCGTGTTACTTTTTTTGAAATAATAACACATTATATCGAGAATTGATAAACTGTCAAGTAAAAATACTCACAACAAAAAAATTAATTCATGCATACAATTCGCCGTTTCACCCTTTCTCCGCTTCACCGATTCTCAGAACAGGGGTTGATTTTCATTATATATTGAATATAATTAATCATGGAAATAACTAAAGATACAGCAATCGAAGAAGCTCTTGCCGAATATCCTTCACTCGTTAAGGTATTTATTGACTTTGGTCTACCCTGCCTCGTATGTGGACAACCGTTCTGGGGAACAATTGAAAATCTCGCACAACAGCATAATGTTAATCTTAGTGATTTACTTGATAAAGTAAATAAAATAATAAAAGAGAAAAATCTATGACAAGATATAAATTTTGTCCATTATGCAAAAGTAATTTAATAAAGAAAAAAAAGAATGGAAATTACTATCCTTCTTGTAAAAAGTGTGGTTGGGTTTATTACTCCAATCCATTGCCAAGTGTTGCGGCATTTGTATATAATGATAACGGGGAAATTCTTTTAATTAAAAGAGGTATTGCACCAGGTAAAGGAAAATGGGCATTACCCTCAGGTTTTATTGAGCAAAATGAACAACCTGAAGAAGCAGCTATCCGGGAATTAGAAGAGGAAGCAAACATCAAAGGCACGGTGCAGAATCTAATCGGAGTCTACACAGAAAAAACTAAGTTCTATGGTAATATCATACTTGTTGGTTACAGAATTAGTTCAACCGGTGATAAACCAAAACCAGGCACTGATGCAGTAGAAGCCAAGTTCTTTCCAAGCAGCGAGTTACCAACTATCGCCTTTGCAAGCCATCGCGCAATAATCAAGGATGGATTAGCAAAAGATGAAAACAAAACTTCATTTATAGAAGTGTTAAAATCGAAAATCACCGAAGCGACCATAACTCACACCCAACTATTTTACAAGGGAAGTATGGGTATTGATAGCAAAGTCATGAAGGCCGCAAATTTGGTCCCTGGAGAAAAAGTTCAGGTCTTAAATTATAATAATGGTGAACGGTTAGAGACCTATACAATAGAGGAAAAATCTGGCTCAGGGAAAATTATTCTTTATGGCCCTGCATCAAAAAAAGGTAAAGTCGGTGATAAACTCTGTATTCTTTCTTATATATTTATCAGTACTCCCGAAGCAAAAAAAATTAAACCGGTGATTGTTATTCTTACCAAAAGGAATAGGATAAAACGAAGACCTATTTAGAATGTATACCCTGTTTTTTCAAACAGGCACTCACAGCTGCAAGGATTGCAAAGCTTAACGAAAAGGATATTCTAAAAGTACTCAATAGCATTGCTCTTCACCTGCCACAAATTTCGCTAAACTCCTCACCTCCTGAGATTGGAATGATGGTTTATAAAACCATCTACCATGTTACAGGTATAGAAGACCCATTCCGCGAAATCAAAAAGGAATGCACAAAGCACCTCTTATCAATCTATCCAGACTTGAAAAAGAAAATAACATCAGCCAAAGATCCACTCTTCACAGCATTAAGATTTGCTGCCCTGGGAAATGCAATCGATTTTGGTGCAAACCCAGATTTTGATTTAGAAAAAGACATGGATACTATATTTGATAAAGATTTTGACGAATGTGAATATGATTTATTTAAGGAAAGTTTAAATAAGGCAAAAAAAATTCTTTATATTGCTGACAATGCTGGCGAAACAGTGCTCGACAAATTGCTAATAGAACAAATTAAAAAACCGGTCAGATATGCTGTAAGAAGCAAACCAATAATAAACGATGCAACTATTGAAGACGCACATGATGCAGGGCTTGATGAAATTGCAGAAATTATATCTTCTGGTTGTGATGCCCCTGGAACAATTTTAGATTTGTGCTCAGATGAATTCAAAAAAATCTATAAAGATGCAGATTTGATTATAAGTAAAGGACAGGGTAATTACGAAACGCTATCCGGGCAAACGCGACCGATTTTCTTTTTGCTTAAAGTAAAATGTCCGGTCATTGCCCGCGATATCGACATCAAAACAGACAGTATAATATTAATTAAAAATAAACATGCAGGATAAATACACATACGGACCAGTTCCTTCAAGACGGCTCGGATTTTCTCTTGGCATTGATCTTATTCCTTTTAAAAATTGTAGTTTTGACTGTATCTATTGTCAGTTAGGCAAAACGACAAACAGAACAATTGAACGAAGAGAATACTTACCTACTGAAGAAATATTAAAAGGAGTAAAAGAGACATTAAAAAAGGGCGACCACATTGATTATTTAACATTCTCAGGTTCAGGAGAACCAACCTTGCATTCAAGGATCGGTTATTTGATAACTGAACTCAAAAAAATGACTAAAATACCAGTTGCTGTTTTAACCAACGGCTCATTGCTCTTTATGCCCGATGTGCAAAAAGAACTTTTTGATGCAGATGTAGTATTACCAACTTTATGCACAACCACACAGGAAATTTTTAAAAAAATAAATAGACCCATTCCAGACATTACTATTGAAAAAGTAATCCAAGGTTTGATAAGTTTTCGGAAAATCTATAAAGGAAAAATCTGGCTGGAGATTATGCTTGTTAAAAGCATAAATGATAGACAACAGGAGATAACCAAGCTTAAAGAAGTAGTAGAAAAAATTGCCCCGGATAGAATTCACCTAAATACTGTAGTAAGACCACCGAGTGAGAAATATGCCCTTCTTCTCTCAACCGAAGAACTGCAGAAAGTAAAAAAAATACTCGGCAATGATGCAGAGATAATCGCCCGTACTAAAACAAAAAGAGAACCCGCCCATATCATAGATATAGAAAAAACAATCTTTGATATAATAAAAAGAAGACCAGTAACACTTGATGATATTTGTAGTGTAACAAATCTACATAGGAATGAATTAATAAAGTATCTTGATCAATTACAACAAGATAAAAAAATAAGACTAACCAAACATGAGAGCCGCAATTATTATGAAGCAATTCTGCAGGAGGTAGAATGATAGAACCTAAAGATTTAACCAAGGAAGAACTCTTGAATTTATTGGTCGACGCAGGAAAAAACTGGCTTGCCCATGACGGTCTGTGGTTTCAGGCAGTTGAAAATAAATTTGACATAGAAACCGCAATTGATCTTGATGGCAAAGCATGGGAAAAATTCACCCAGATCGAGGCAAAACGTATAATGAAAAGACTGAATATCGAACCTGGCGGCGGTATCCCGGCATTAATGCAAGCACTGAAATTTCGGTTCTATGCCTTTATAAATGTTCAAGAGGTCGTGGAAGCTACAGAGAATCGCTGCGTATTCCAGATGATCGATTGCCGGGTGCAGGCTGCAAGAAAAAGAAAAAACCTGCCTGATTTTCCTTGCAAACCAGTCGGTATTATTGAATATACGTATTTTGCAAAAACTATTGATCCGCGTATTAAGACACGTTGTATTGCCTGCCCGCCTGACCCCCATCCAGAAGATTTTTATTGCCGATGGGAATTTACTATAGAAAAATAATTAATCTAATCTACAAAACCAATATCAAGATGCCCATGATATAATATTTTCTTTCCGACCTGTTGGACAACAAACATCCATAGTATCTACTATCTTATTATAACCAGTTTACCTTTTGATTTCACTGCTTCCTCAAAATAATTTATAATATAGAAGTACACACCAGCTGAAACTTCATTTTGTTGATACGTAGTAGATCGCACCACCCACAACACCAGACCAAAACAACATTACTACTGTTATAACAAGTAATCTTCTCAACTCCACTCCTTTATCTAATTATTACAGTCTTACATAGGATTTCCTGTATTCCTGTTATCTTATAAAAATTTATACTACTTAGAATATTATTCATACCCCACCTAATGAGAAAGACATCGTTAAATTGTATACGAATTAGACATAAATGTCAAGGCTGTTTTTTAAAAAAAATAATTTACCATACCTTATCCCTAATTACTTTTCCTTTACGATTGAACTGAATGCCTTCAAGTTCTAAAAGTTTACGTTTCAATTTCAAACCACCCTGAAAACCCCCCAGTGAGCCATCTGCTTTAATTACACGATGGCACGGAATAATAATGGGAAATGGATTTCTTGCCAATGCCTGTCCAACAGCGCGGCTTGCCCTGGGTACTCCAATTTTTTTTGCCAATCTGCCATAGGTGCTCACCCATCCATAAGGAATCTGTCTTTCAAATAATAAAACCTTTTTTTGAAAATTATAAAGCTGTGTTAAATCAATATTATTTAACGAAAATACGATTGGCTTATCCTTTAAAAAATTTTCTAATTTTTTACAAATCTTATTAATAATAGGCACACTACCAAACACGGCATCTGGATATGCATTTTTAATAACGTACTTTATCTTCTTTCCTGATTCTGGTAGAAATATCCTGGTAATCATTGCGTCATTATTTTTTACCTTCCACACAATCCCGACCTCACCAAATTGTGACTGCACTATCCTGTAGGACAAAAGTATCGATTTAATTTTATACTCCTGAGAGTTTTATACTACCTTCCTTATATTGGGTTTCAATCTCTTTGCAGTAGACGCGACCGCGTCTTGTTATGGTCCAGAAAATCAAAAGCACTGGCCAAAATACATATTTACGCACATAATTAGCATATTCATGAATATTCTTCAAAAAATACTGCCTAAATTCTTGTCTTGTAATATCATATTGTCTGAATCCTTTATCAAATAAAAATTTATGAGCTTTTTTATGAATCTCAAATATCTGTTCATAAGATACATTAGTAATGATTTGTAATAAAGCCTTTTGAGGCCTTGGTGTCATCCCACCATCAACAGTATTACATGTTGTAAGCGTATATTCATTGTTATACCTCGTAAAAAAATCACATGTTTTTTTAGAACCAAGATGATACAGACATAAATATACAGACTCTTCTTTGTGTTTTAATACATACACAATTGTATCAGGTATCATGCTTAAATAGAAATCGTCCCACTTCTGGAAACCGAGACTTTCGAGTTTCTTTGTATCAAGATCTAAATCCTTTATTCTTGTGGCATATCCTTTACTTGGGATAGACTCAGGCTTTAAGGTTTTTCTGAAACTATAATTAAATGAGCCATAGGTAAATGCAGTTATTAAAAGCGGAATAACAACGAATAAAAATATCCAGAAAGGAATATTAAATACAATGGCTATTATCAAAGTTATAATAAATACAAAAGCTGACCACATCCAGTTCTTCATAATTTTCAGTGTATAGATTTTAAGAAGATTGTCAAGAAACGTAAATGAGATTTCTGAAAAAGACCAGAAATCTCTGTAATCTTTCTGTTATCTCCGTAATCTTGAGCGCGATGAATATTTTTTCAGAGCTCTCACAAAAATAGATTGACATCAAACGAACATTTTGTATAATCATATGGAGTAAAAAATGATAAATACAAGAATTAATTATAAACCATTATATATAACATGTGCATTGATTGCATTGTTGGCATTATCCAGTTGTACAAGAGAACCTGAAAGTACCTTAGAAGAACCAGGAACAATTTTTTTTGAAGATGATTTTGAAGATGGTGATTATGATGATTGGTTTGATGCATACGGTCCTCCTGAAATCATTGATAATACACAGACTGCCCATTCAGGCAGTCGGGCATTAAAATGTACAGCAATATACAATGATGGCAATTCATCCACTTCCAGTATTAAATACTGGTTCCATCCTGGTTATGATAGGGTTTATTTTCGCTGGTTCTGCAAATTCGATTCGACCTTTGACCAGGACTGGGGTATGCACTTCTGTTCTCTGTATGCAGTTGAGGGCGACAATAGATACAATCAAATGGGACAGGCTGGAATAAAACCTGATGGCGATGATAGATTTGGTTCTGGTTTTGAGCCCTGGAGCAACTGGGAAACCCTGACTCCACCTGGCAGAATGCAATTCTATGCCTACTGGCACGAAATGCTTCCGGATAATAGCGGTCCTTATTGGGGAAATGTATTTTATCCTGACACAGTTATCATTCCAGAAAGAGGTCGCTGGTATTGTATGGAAATGATGATAAAAGCAAATGACGCAGGACACGACAATGGTGAAATAGCTGCCTGGATTGATGGCGAGCTATACATGCACCTTACTGGTTTTAACTGGAGAACTACAAACGAATTAAAGATAAAACGTATCAGTCTGGGAATCTATATCCATAACAATCCAAAAGATAATATTTGCTGGTTTGATGATGTTGCCCTGAGCACCGGATATATTGGTCCGTAGAAATTAAATTCAACTTAAAAAGGTTATTCTTTTAAACCGCTAGTGTTAACACGATTTGCATTTACCTTTGTAACAATAAAAATACTGATATTCCACAAATTCATATCCCAATGATTTGAATATTCTAATCATGGGAGTATTTTTGATATCGGTTGAACCGATAATCCCTTTTGCCCCCCTTTTTATTAAAGTCTCAACCGCCTTCTGTTGTAGTATTTTGCCTATACCCTTATCCCTTGCCTTAGGAACAACACCAAGATAGAAGTTGCTGCCCTGCTCGCCCTTTTCATCATGGAGCTGAGGCATTGTAACTCCAACTGCCTGGTTTTCAATATACGCTACTTCCCAATCTTCAGGATAAAATCGTCTGGTTTTAACAGCCCCTCTTTTTAATCCAATAAAGCATTTTTTGGGATCTGATTCAAAAATATCAGGTTGATAAATTTTACCTAACATTTTGACAAAGTCTTCTTCACCAATTTCTTTGAGAGATTTATAAACAAGATGTAAATCGGATTTATATACGAAAAGAGGAATTGGCTTACGTTGATATAGCACCTTTTTCAATCCCAAATTGAATTTAAGCTTTGATAACACAGCTTGAATTATCTCTAATTTATCATTGCTTTTATGAATAAGACTAAAGATTTTTTGAACATCTAATGATTGTGCTGCTTCAATTCCCTTACATAAGAGGTGTTCAAACACACTCGGCGTATCTTTACCTTTGACAATTGGATTAAACAAAAAGACCTGTTCAGGATCATCTATAATCAATTCCATACCACCAATAAATCTATTATCTTCTTCAACAACTATATGGCTCTGCAGACGATAATCAGACAACTGTGTAAAAGACTCACTGAACTCTTCATCCATTAAATCATACCACTTTTTCTCTTCACCCGTTTGCAAAAAACGTACCTGCATTAAGAAACTTTCTTTGCTACAAAAATCTGCTCACCCGAATGATAATTATACGGTGACTTATCAAAATTACCAAAAACATTCTCGACCTTGAAGCCATACTTTTCCAAAAGCAATTCTGCCTCGTATCTGAACAAATAAGCCAGTTCAAAAGACCATATCTCACGATGGAACTTATCATTTTTATCAGTCCATTCATAAAACCTGTTTTCTTTCAGTGTTTGATTTGCTAAATCATATTCGTCTTCACACCGGCGATTAATATAGAGATGATTCTTCTTATCATAGAATTTATCCAGGTTCAGACTTCGCTTAACCTGAGCAAGAATATCGTGTCGCGGTGCAAAAAGATCGAGAATAAATAAACCACTATCTCCAAGATGTCTATTCACACATTCCAGACACGCCCCTTGATCTTGTTTTGTCAGAAGACTCTGAAATGAACGGAAAGCAATATATATCATTGAAAACTTTCTTTTTAGCTCAAACTTTCTCATGTCGCCCTGGGCAATCTCAATGTCCCCTTTAGTATTTTCATCTAATTTCTCAATCTTTTTTCGGGCAATATCCAACATCTCTTTAGATATATCCAAACCTGCGATCTTCACACCCTCTCGTGCAATCGGTATTAAAGCCCGACCCGTACCGCACGCGAGTTCAAGCACCTCTCCCCCACAGTTCTTCGCATATTCTACGTAAAATGGGATATCTTCAGCAACCCCCCCCTGTTCACAATCATACAACCTCGCTATCCTGTCAAACACCGCTTCTTTCATAATCACCTCCTTACAGACTACTTTCTCATTGCCTGCTTTTTCCTAAAGTACTTTCTCCTATAGGATACCGCTCACCTCAAATTTGCTTATCAACATGACAACATGTTAATATTTTAGCATTCTAACATGTTAGAATGTTCGAATGTAATTAAGTTTCACTATGGATGCCTTTTAGTGACCGATTGACGAATTCGGTAAGTGATTTCATAATATATCGCAGCTCGTTTTCATATTTTATCCAGTAATTGACACCATCCTCTTTTGTTTCGTACCTTACAATTTCTAAACTTTTTAGCTTTGATAAATGGTAACATGTTGTTGCTTTTGAACGATGAATAAGCTTGGCTATTTCAGATAACGTCAATGTCCCTTGTTTTAGCAATAAACTGATAATCGCGAATTTGGCTGGTTCACCCAATGCCCGGGCGACACGAGACTCTCTATACAAAAGCTCTAACATTGGTTTTTTACCTACAACCTTGCTTCGCATATTTCCTCCTTTTATATTTTAAAACCTATTTTCATTAGTAAAAGACCATTCCAAAAAACCACTCTATCAAATATTTTTTCTTATTTCATTTTCACTATACAAAATATTATACAATCCATTTCAAAAAAGTCAATATAGCCATTCGAATATTATATAATGATAAAATGTTATAATGATGTAATGGTGTAATTTTGTAATGTTAGAAGTATGGGGAATTTATCTGGGTTTTTGGGCGGTGATTGTAATGTTGTGTTTATATAATGGGGTGTATTTTTTCGGTGCATATTTTTTTGGTATGAGTTTATATCCACAATAGGCATTCAGGAATTTTAGCCCTGCTTTGTGTAGCTTTTGTTTAATTTCTGAAATTGTATAGAATCTTTGTGATTCCATTTTTAAATCTTTCTTCATAACATTAAGTTTACCAGTTTTATCTATGAATATATACTCCCCGCTTTCGCAATATTTTAGGGAATCATATTTGCTTTCACCAAGAAGATAGCCATTATTTATCTGCATCCAGATCTTACCGCTTTTTCCTGGATTTTTTGCATTTTTAATGTCCACTAATAATTTTCCTTCTGATTTTAATGCTTTTCTTATTTTGTTCAAAAGTCTAAGATTTTGATAATCACTAAAAAATCCAAATGTGCCGCTAATTATTATACAATAATCAAATTCTTCTTCGTAATCGATGTTTCGCATATCCTGAATAATATATTTTACTTTTACATTTTCTTTTTTTGCTTTTTTTCTTGCATGACTTACTAATGATGGTGCAATTTCTACGCCTATGCATTTTATTCCCTTTTTGGCAAAAAGTCTCGTATGTTCTCCACTGCCTGACCCAAGGTCTAAAATTTTGTCTCCTCTTTTACAGTCTAACACTTTTATAATAAATTTTACTACATTTCTATCCCATTTATCTATTCCTTTTATTGTCTGACGATGTATTATACGCCAGAAGTATGCCCACCAGTTCCAGTCCCGTTCGATCAGTTTCATGTCACCTTTTTTTGTACTACAAACCAAACCTTGCCGCTTGTCCGTAATGGTACAGTCTTTTTTCTAAGATTTCCCCAGGATGCAAGTTCTTTTAAATGAACCTTTTTCAGACATTCTCTTATATCTTTTAATGTATAACCCCTTTGCTGATGAATCTCTTTTACTCGCTGCCAGGATTTACCTTTTTTCATAAAACCAATAATTCTTAATGTAGCGATATTCCTTTTAAAAATTGGCGGACAGATGTGAACCTCAAATAACTTATCAGTATCTTGTATAACACAAGG
>JAGMEL010000204.1 GCA_023128195.1 Caldifarciminota bacterium
ATTCTTATTTAAAACCTTGCTGACATTTCTAAAAGTCCTGATCAATTCTCTCTTTGTTAGCAAATAGTTCAAGCTATCAAACCAGCAAGTAACCAAATCAAATTTTTTGTTGAAAGATAGATTTTGCATTTTTTGATGAATAAAATCAATTTTGACCCCTGCTTTTTTTGCCCTCATCTTAGCGTACTTTAACATATGTCTTGAATTATCAAGTCCAGTAACTTCTATTCCTTTTTTTGCCATTATATTTGCAAATCTGCCATCACCACAGGCAATATCGAGTAATGTTTTTGGCTTTGCCCTGAACTTCTTTAGTATTCCAGGCAAATATTTTGCCATTCGCTCACTGTATATGTATGGTCCTTTTGTATAAAGGTACGCAAAACCTTTGTATAAATTCACAATGATAGTCTCATTTCAATAATACATTTTATTTTACAAAAATATGATTGATTGTCAATAGATTCTACTTATTAATTACTTGTTGACAGACCTCAAGTAATTGATATAATTACCTGATTAAAAAGGATGTAGTGTTATATTTTTGTTCTTTGACATCTTGATAAAATTACAGAGTCATACGGGTCATCACTCCTCTTTGGAGTAATAGGGAAACCTGTGAAAATCAGGTACAGCCCCGCTGCTGTGATCGGATACGAAATCCCAAATACACCACTGTTCTATTTTGATGAAAAATAGGATGGGAAGGTGTGGAGAGTAGGTTAAACCGAAAGCCAGAAAACCTGCCCGCGTGATACTTGAACATCCTACCTTCGAGGGAAAGGTGGAGTGGTTTTTTCATTTTAAACCCAATCTTCAACCTCGAAGCTTGGGTTTTTTGTTTATGTTAAAAACATAGAAAGGAGGTAAGTATGTTAAAACTCATCTTTATCATTGTTCTGGTATTGATTATACCAGTCCTGCCACAGGCAAGTTCATGGAACCAGTTTCATGGAGATGCTACGCATTCAGGTTATGCTGACCTTGGTCCTGGAGTATCATATTTTGGAACTCCCAGATTCGTTGTAGGCAGTAATTTATTCGACTATAGCAGCCCATGTGTGTGTAATGGAAAGATATTTGCTTATGGATTTATCACCAATACAAGCGGCGACACAATCGCAGCAAAGATTGTGGCGTTCAACGAGAATAACGGAGATTCAATCTGGGCAACGCCGATAGCAAATGCTATATGGGGTTCGTGGTCATCCCCAGCTGCGGATCCGGTTAGCAATTCCGTGTATATTGCATCGAGTGATACTATTTATCGAATTGAAGCAAACTCAGGTACTATTGTCTGGAGAAGTAAAACAAAAGATGTTATTGTTAATGCATCACCAACCATTAATACTGATGACAGTCTTGTTTACATACACGCTTATGCTGGTTATGAACCAATTACTTTTCTTCAGGCATTCAGGCTTTCCGATGGAATTCTAATGTGGTCAGATTCACTCCAGGGGCAAGGACAGACCAGTGTAGCATACGATGCCCAGGGATCCAAAGTCTATACTACTCTGAACACAGGAGGCTATAATGACCCGGGAACAATCGGGGCATTTGATGCCATAACAGGAGACACAATATGGATTAGCGACAGTACCTATGCCCATCCTTGTTACGGCGGCATTGTGTTTGATTCTACAAGAGGCATTGTAGTTGCCGGAGGTTTCAATTATTTCAGCCCCTCATCCATGTTGATTCTCAATGCCTCTGATGGAAGTTATATTATTGAAATAGAAAATGTCCCTTCGGGTGATTACACTGCGGCAGTTGGAGACAGTCTTATTTATGTATGCGGTCGAGAAGGCACATTTGGTATTGAACCTAATACCGGTGAGATAGTGTGGAATTTTTCTAGAGCCGCAAGTTGGGCAAGCTCTGCCTGTTATGCAGCTGATAATGGAACAGGTCAGACTGTTGTCTATGTTGGCGGCGACACATCATACACGGTAAATGGAAAAGATACATTATATATGTTAGATGCAATTGATGGTACAGTCTTAGCCACTTTCCAAACTGAAGGAGGCGGAACTCCTGCTATTGAAAATGGAAACATATATTTTATGTGCGGCGGTAGCCTTGTAGCATTAGGACCCTCTGTATCTATTAAGGAATTGGCAAATAATTCAAGAAGGCAATATATGTCCAGAAATTATCCAAATCCATTCCGGGACAAAACCGTCATCACATTCAGCATAGGGCATTCCGATAGGAAAACACATTCATCCTACGGGACAGGAAGTGCAAAGAGCATAGAGTTGAAGATCTACGACGTAAGCGGAAGAATAGTAAAAGTATTTAATCTTGTTTCTGGCATCTTGCCTCTTACTTCATCTGTGTGTTGGGACGGAAAAGATGACAAAGGCAAAGCACTTCCTAATGGAATTTATATGTATATGCTAAAAATCGACGGGGCGACTGAAACCGGTAAGATGTTAATGCTCAAATAAGATGTTATTTTGGCTGATGAATACTTAAAGCAAATGGCGCGCTAATAAAATAAAGTGTAGAAGTCTTATATGATTAATCTACTGCTATGTATAATGCTTTTGAATTTTATGCCTGAGCAACATCCAGATTCAATTTCTTCTAAAGTGTACGAGATGCCTGAGGTAATAGTTACTGCAAAAAGGTGGGAATGGATTTTAGACAACCGACCCTTATCAGGAGAGATTTTCAAGATAAGGGCGATTGACCAAACCTCTGATCTTGGTGCGATCATTAAATCTATGGTGAATGCAGATGTTGTCTCTTATGGTGGTGAAGGAAGCTCCAAGATATTATCACTGCGGGGAGCATCTCCTGAGCAGACACTTTTCCTTTTAGATGGTGATCGTATTAATACGGCACAAGGGAACAACATTGACCTTGCTTTGTTGCCACTGTCATGGATTGAACAGATAGAGGTATATCGTGCTGGAAGCGCAATAGAGATGGGTACACAGGCAATTGGCGGTGTTGTCAATATCATAACCAAACAGGAGAAGAAAACACACCAACATTTTTCAATAAGGCTCGGATCTGAAAATCTACTTGATATTAATTCATTCTCCTCCTTGAATTTTTTCCGCAATCTCAACCTTTGGGCAGGAGTGCAAGCAAAAAAAGGTTCAGATGATTTCTGGTATTTAGACGAAAACAGGGATACAGTCTATCAACGGGAAAACACTGATTTCAAAAATGCAGGTGGGCTTGCAAAGCTGAAATATAGTTTCAGCAACAACAGTCTTGAGTTAAATTTTAAT
Organism: Caldifarciminota bacterium; assembly: GCA_023128195.1. GTDB lineage: Bacteria > Hydrothermota > Tepidihabitantia > SM23-42 > SM23-42 > SOIY01. The sequence continues at coordinate 3,249 of JAGMEL010000204.1, forward strand.
GCCAATACTTCAGATCGAGGGGCTCCAGGACTTAGCGAATTTCCTACACCTGATGCCCGTTTAAATGACAAGGCATATATCATCCAGACAAAATTAGAATTTAATAAAGCACAATTCCTATATTCTGAGACCCGGGCATATATCAATTGGTTCACAAGGAGTTATTTTAATCCCCAGCCGGTTATCTATACTGATGATACACACAAGAATATCGCTTTTGGTATTGATGAAAAAATCCAGTTTTTATTGTCGCCGAATTTTAAAATCTTTTCCGGCATTGAATTAAGAAAAGATAGTTTATCGAGCACAACTGACGGCGAGTGTAAAAGACAGTCTATTGGAACTTTCCTACAGAGTGAACTGTTGTTTGGCGATGAAAAGAGATACATTCTTTTGCAACCTGGTGCCCGCATTGAGTGGGTAGGCGATTTTGAATCGCAGATTTGCCCTGGATTAGGAATTGTCTATAAACATCACAAAGGTATGGTGCTAAAAACAAATGTCGAAAGGACTTTTAGACCACCAGGGTTTGATGACCTGTTCTGGCCGACAAGTGCTATGGCAGTCGGAAACCCGGAACTGCTTCCTGAAGATGCTGTAAATATTGACCTGGGAATAATACTCTATCCATATGCTAAAAACTTAAGAATATCATTTACTGGATTTCACCGCAAAGTTAATAATCTAATTGAGTGGACACCTGGTGCCAAGGGTGTGTGGCGACCCCACAATGTAGGTAAAGCAGTTATAAAGGGTATTGAAACAGAGATATCATATCTCTTGTCTCTAACAGAAAAAGTACTTTTTGAAATCGTCTCCAATTATACATATACCAGTGCACGAGATTTGACTCTGGAGCCAAACAGAACAGGAAATCAGCTTGTAAGAAAACCAAAACATAAAGCCAATTTACAAATATATTTATCAATATCAGAAAAATATCAGATATCAAACACCTGGCATTATGTTGGTTTACGATACACGACGTCTGCAAATACAAAATGGCTTCCCGCATATATGAATACTGACTGCAATATACTCTATCAATTGAACAAAAATATAAGCTTTTCACTTGCTGTAAATAATATAATGGACAAACAATATATTGATGTCACAGGGTTTCCTATACCTGGAAGGAGATGGTATGTCAAAACCTCTTTTGGATTTTGAACAGATAAAAATACTATTTATAATAATGCTTGTTCTCTCAATGGCACATTGTCTTGAAATAGGAGCTGATTCTGTTGTCTCGGTGGATTATGGCGTAAATGCCGGGTATGGTCAGAGTAATTTTCCGCAGATTGTTCTTGGAGTACCTATGGGCGCCGGCGGAGGACAGGGATCATTAGATGTCCTGTCGCTCGGCGATGCAGGTGAGATAATCTTGATGTTTGAAGATGAAATCATGGTTGATGGACCTGGCCCTGACCTTGCAGTTTTTGAAAATCCATTTTTTATTGGTGGCGATTCGAATAATATTTTTTTGGAAGTAGGTTTTGTAGAAATTAGTGCGGATGGAAATTCGTTCATACCGTGTCCGTACACATTTGATTCCACAATACAACCCGTGGGAAATCCGGCAAGGTATCAGAGGTTAGCAGGAGTCTGGCCTGTAAATTCAAACAATGGTATACCTGACCCGAGAAATCCTGATTCCTCAGGCGGTGATTTTTTTGACCTTGCCGAAATTGGACTTGAGAACGCCCGCTTCGTGCGGATTATCGATGCCGGAGATTCAATATATGATGGAGGCTGGTCTTCACCACCTTCAGCCGGATTTGATCTGGATGCGATAGTAGCAATACACTGGACCGATGCAAATAATCCATTTATTATTACCAATGCAAAAGCAGTTTCCGACACAGAAGTTGTTGTATCTTTTTCAAAAACTTTGGCGTTCAACGCGAGTTTTCCTCTTGAATATTTTAAACTTGATGGCGTTCCTTTGCTATCTGGAGATACTATCTTGATTTCTGATACTACAACACTAATCCTGGTACTTCGACAAACACCTTTGCTGGAAAATACAATGCCCATTCTAACCGTAAGTCAATATATTGAAAGTCAAACAGGCGAGAACTTATTGAATCATTATAACAAAATGATCAAAAAAGGCTCTGGACAGAATAGTATCATGGCATATCCAAATCCGGCATGTAGCAGGGTTATGTTTTCTATTATTCTACAGGATACAGGTACGTACACAATTGATATTTTCAATATTGCCGGCCAGAAAGTACACACAATAAATTCAAGTTCCCTGCAGATTTCATGGGAACCTGAAGTTGGGGCTGGTTGTTATTTCTGCAGGCTTAAAAAAGGAGAAGAAAATGCATTCTGCAAGATTGTTTTGCTTAAATAAAAAATCAATATTATTCTTGATATTCCTCTTTTTATCCACTAATGGATGTAAAAAAGAAGACGATAATACCATTTTCATCGACCCTGAAGAACCAATCATTCTTGTGGTAAATAGTCTTGGCGAAACGCTTTCAATAATCCACCTGAATCATGGAGAAGTTGACAATGATATACTGACACTGGGCTCATGGACAAACCAGATTGTCACAAATGCAAATGAAGATACAGCCTATATTGTCAATTCAGGTGAAAACAATATTCAAGTTATAGAAATCTGTTCGCTCGAAGAAGTTTGCTTAGTTGATATCGGAATCGGCAATAATCCCTGGCATATTGCGATAAAAGATACACTCGGATTTGTAACAAATTTTTTGACCAACACTGTCTCAGTTATAAACCTCAACACATATGAGGTTATCGATACAATCTCAGTAGGAATTGCACCTGAGGGAATCCTGACATATGGCAGCAACGTCTACGTAGCAAATTGTGGCTATGCTTATGGAACCTATGAGCAAGGCACAGTTTCAGTGATAGATGTAAGTACAAAAGAAGTCACAGCCACTATTAATGTCTCAATTAACCCCCAGGAAATAGCAGTTGACCCACAAGGAAATCTACATGTAGTTTGCACTGGTGATTACTCAGATACCATAATAGGAACCGGCAAAATAAATATTATTGATCCAAATGAAATGACTGTAATAGATACAGTTTTTCTTGGGGGTTCACCTACATCAGTTGCCTTCACTCCTAATGGAATCGCATATGTTGTTGGTTATTGGGGTGGGTTAATGAGTTATAACTGGCAAAATGGAACAGTACTACATGGTGTAGATGACCCTATACTGGAGAGAGCTGGTCTTTTTAATATCGTGTTTGACCCTAATGAAAATAATCTCTATATATGTAACTTTGAGTATGATTGCGTATTATCGTTCAATCTTGCTGATAACATCATAAATGAGACTTATGATGTAGGAGATGGACCGGTAAGCATATCATTAAGAAAATAAAAGACTTGTAGTAATCGTATTATGAACAGGGAGAGTGATTCAAATTAACCACTCCCCCTGTTATTATTTCAAGTTCTACTACCTTATCAAAAGCAATTTCCTTATTTCTTTATATTCACCTGCATCAAGTGTTAACAGATAGACTCCACTTGAAACTTTTTTGCCTGAATCATCCCTACCATCCCAACACACAGATGAAGCAAGAGGCAAGATGCCAGAAGCAGGATTAAATATTTTTACTATTCGTCCGCTAACGTCATATATTTTCAGAGAAATATCTTGCGTCTTGTTTCTTACATCTTGCATCTGAATATCTGTTATCTGGTATCTGATATCGGTCTTTTTGCTAAATGGATTCGGGCTAATCTGCAAAAGCACAAATGAACCCGAAGATGATATATCCTCTTCGATTCCAACCGGCGCAATACTGAAGAACGAGTCGCTCTGGTCTTCACCCATGTTAAGACTCGGGTCATATGCCAGGATTTTGATTAAGCAACTATCAGATGGAGTATCGGGAATAATCCATTCATAGAGAGAATCATTTGGTTCACCGGTGGCAATAGTGACCCATGATATACCAGCGTTAGTTGTATAAAGAATACTGATGGAATCGACACCGACATTGTCCGTTGCGAGCCAGATCATGTTACAGGTATCACCAATCACAAAACCCTCACCGCCATTGGGATGGAGTACCTGAACAGCGGGATAGTGAATATCAGCAGTGGTTGCACATTTAACCAGAGTCAAGGAATCATCTTCATGTATAACATAAGTAATAAAAGGAAGATTAGCATTATTGAGTGATAAAGATACAAAGCTACCAGTGATGTCAACACTAGTTCTCTCCCAGAAATATCCATTCCAATGAGCATACATAACACCCTGTGTGTTCATATAAGCTATATGTGGGTGGTCATTGCTGTTCAAGGATAATGATGTCCATCCATATGTACCAAGGGAATCTATAAGCTCTATGTCCCATCCTATCCCATTCCATGCGGCATAATAAAGACCAGTAGAATCTGGAGGAGTTTTAATGACGAAGCTGACATGAGGGAGATTTAAAGAATCAATTACTATTGAAGGATAGCCATATTGAACACCATCTGGATAAGTATCCTCAATAAGTGTATCAATATACCACAAACCTCCGTTTTTGTAGAAGTGTGTAATCCCCTTACAAACTCCTCCTGGGGGGTATACTGTTCGACAGACAATATGGGGTTGTTCTAAGCTATCTAAAGCAATAGAGATTTGACCATAAGTGCCAGCATAGGCTATGAATTCAGATATCCATTCTCCAGAAAGATTTTTGGTAACATACCATAAATCACCAAGAGCATTTGTTCCAATGGCAATATGAGGATTGTCATTAGCATCCAATACAATATCTTGCATATTAGCGCAATCTACTGGAAGACCCGGGATCGTCTCAGTTATCCAAAATGAAGAATCTATTAACGTGGTATACAATTCATTACCATAATCCCAAGGTAACTTTTCTCCATGAATGATTATAGGGATATCATAACTGGTAAGTGCCATAGCAGGCCTAATACCTACCTTATTCATACCGCTACTATCTGCAGTTTCATTATGCCAGATATACCCATCCCAAAAGGCATACTTTAAAACCTTGTATGGTGGGCTAGATAAACCATAGCCATAAGCAATATGTGGTCTGTTAAGATGATCTATAACAATGGGAAACTTATTACAACTGTAACACCAATCCATACTATCTACAGTCATAATTTCCCAGGTTTGGGAAAAAGCTGGTTGCCACAAACAAATAGAAGCTATGAAAATCAAAAAACCCATTGTACCCATCTGTTTTGCTTCCCTATTTTTTAACTTAAAATAGCGCATACCTACCTCCTCTTTTTATTGTTATATTATACTATTAAAAATACATGAATCCATAAAATTGAGTCTAACAGAAGCCTTTATTTGCAACGTCTTACCAAGCACCATATTATTTATGTTGACAAACTGATATTTCTGTGCTAATATTTCCACGATGAATGTGCAGATTTCTTTCAGATATAGAAGTATTGAAGACATGCAAAAATTTAGAATTTCAGTGGTGAAATATCATCTTGCCCACGGAGAATCATGC
>JAGMEL010000205.1 GCA_023128195.1 Caldifarciminota bacterium
CGTGGTGAAGAAAATCTCTTAAGAACAAGAACCAAACAAAGACCATGGAATAGAAGCTCATTTGCTATTGAGGCAAAGGTAATATTCCTAAAAGAAAGAATACCATCACTTACCATAACACAGTTACATATCAAATTGGGCAAGCAAGGTATCGAGTTGTCACAAAAATGCATTTTTAATATCTTAAAACGATATGAACTGACTGGTTCACAAAAGAATAGACACACCCCATTCCTGTCTTTTGATAAATCGCTATACCTCCGAAAAGACAAAACTGAACCCCCACCTACAAGAATCATTGATTATTTCAAATTAAGAAATAGAATAGATGCCTTTAACCCACAGATAGACAAAATCCATTACAGTGAAATATATCAAAGTTTTAAATGCTTACGAATTCAACTCGAAAAGAAAAAACTATTCTATTCTGCCTTAAGAGCCGGGATGATAGAAATAATTGCCCTTCAATGGCTTGGTCAATCCAAAAGGTTGTTATCTTTGATTAACCGTTTTCTAAAAAGAGCATCTCAAAGGGGACAGCCAGTAATTAGAATCAGATTATTAATACATAAAGGAACAGCGCTTGCCAATCTCTTAGATTTTAACGGAGGATTAACCTGCGCAAAAATGGTTGAAAGAACCTTACGAAGAATAAGATTTTTTAACACTTTTTTGATATTAGAACTCGCACAATTATTCACCTCTTTACGTTATTATAAAAAAGCCCAAGAGTTAATACAAATTTCTATGGAAATTACTAAAAACAGCAATGATGAATTGAAAGAATCTCAGATTTCTGGTATGGCGACGTGTCTGGCATTTGCTGGTGAGTATAAGCACACATTGGATATCTTGAAGAATGAAAAAATTGATAATCCTCAATATCAATGTTTATGCAGTTGGATCAAAGCACATTGTTTCTTAGGTGAAGGCAAACTCTATAAAGCCGAAGAGCAATTAGTCATCGCCATAAATAAAGCAAAAAAAGAAGAGATAATAAATTATCTACATACTGCCACGCTTATTTTAAGCAGTATTTATGCGGGATTAGCTAATAAACAAAAGTCAGACATGCTCTTGAAAAGTATGATCCCCATATTGAGAAAATCGAAAACTGAAACAGCTCTTATAACCCGTAAAATTCTTCTCAGGCATAATATTAAATTTGATAACGCAGTTTTAGGTTTCCCAACGATACGCATTGCTTATTTGCTCAGGATGGCGGCTCAAACACAACGAATATCCTATTATGACAGAACACTTCATATAGCAAAGAAATATGGTATCATGGGTATCTTTCATCGTCTTTTACTCTTTTTCCCAGAAGTAGTAAAAATGTGTTATGCTAAGCGGGGGTCTGTTGAAATTCCCAGAGGTCTATTAAAATTACCAGTCTTTAATGAAAATGCCTTTGTCTTTCATCTCGAATTTTTAGGGCGATTTAGAATCTTCAGGAATAACAAATGTTGGAGCATAAAATTCAGCCCCATAGAAAAAGCATTCTTAATCTATTTAGCTACATCACGCACAAAAAAATATAATCTTGATTCTTTATATCAAAATTATTGGTCCAAATCTTCTCGTCCTGAGCATAATCTTTCACAGCTTTTATGGCGATTGAGGAAAAAACTCGTGATTCCTAACTATCTGCTAAAAGTAAAAAAATCTAAAGATACTGCAATCTTGGTAAATGAAGCTATAATTTTTACTACAGATTATCAATACTATGAAGCAACCATTATCCGAGCCAGGGCACTTGAGCGTGCTGGTGAATGGGGATTTGCAAAGAAAGAATATTTGAGGGCATTTAAGTTATTCCGCAATGAGCCATTTAAAAAGATGTATGATAATTGGTCTGAACATATGCGAAGAGTGATTTTAAACAAATTGGAGTGCGACGTAATAAATTTTGCGAAAAGTTGTTTAAAGCATAAAAATAAAGCAGATGCGAAAAAAGTGTTGGAAAAAATTACTAAGATAATACCGCAGTCAGAAGAGTCTGCTAAAATATTGCAGACTCTTTGATTATTCACCCTGTTAGATAAAACTAACTTTCAAAAGTAATGCACAATGGATTTTTTTCACTATATTATAATGTTTACGAATTAAATTAAACTCATATCTAACGGGGCAGGCAGATTTAAAAATGATTACACAGATAAAAAATATAGATAAAAGAATAAAAGAATAAAAGGTTAAAGAGTTAAATTGGTAAAAAATCAAATGTAGTTGAGCGATTTACCCACGTCCATCACAGATGAGCGGGATTTATCAAACAATGCCCAATAAACCTGTCCTGCCTGTCTCAAGTATATCGAGAGGAACGCAGTTGAAGGATTGGACGACTACATTCTTTTTTCACACATCATGATATTATGTTTGATTTCAAATTCTACTGGCAGGAATTTTTTTGTTACCCAGATATTTGTCTGGGCATGCTCTGTTAAACATGGAATCTTTACTTTTGATTCTGCATTTGTTTCGATTGTAGCTAATGCCATGTATGGTATTATCTGATCAACCATCCATGCATCTATCGGCGCATTAGATTCGATCTCTTTTCTAAGTGCTCTTGCTGCTTCCTTGCCAACATCCTCTGCCCTTTTTCCTCTTTTACCCAGTGCATCTGCACCCAGTTTTCCATTATCAAAATGGGCATGGCTTCTTATAAAACAACCAGGAGAAAAAGCATGTACATATTGAATTTTTGTATTTGCATCTGGGATAATTTTTTTAAATCCATTAACCATTCTTTCTGCAACTCTTGCATCCTTCAGGTAGTTTGAAGCAATAGATACCACATCTATTTTTTGTAATTCGCCTTGCTCCATTAAAATTATATTTCTGATTTTACTCGGCTCAATCTTTGCAAAGATTTCTCCACCGCCTTTAGGATAAAAACCGTGCCTGCGAATATCCAAAAAGATTGAAACGCCCATTATTTTGAGAATATGGCGAACAATATGCTGAAAATATTCAATAGTTGGACTAAAAGGCACTGCTGTACCACCCTTTATTACAAGCTCAAGAGCCGATTCTGAAAATATTCCTATTGGTATTAATGTCTGTAGGATCAGGGTTACTGAACCAGCAGTTTCAGTATCGATTGTATATGTACCGCCTTTGATCTGTGATGGCGCGAAATCTACTTCCATAGAATTGATTTTCAGACCTTGCACTGTAGCATTACATATTTTAGCTGCTGCTGCAATACCCTGGAAATGCTGCGGTCTTAATCCAGGTTTTTCTCTTCCTTTTCTTATATTGAAAATGCGAACGTTTTGTTTGGTTATTGCGGAAAGGGCAATTGCGGTGCGAAGGATCTGGCCGCCACCTTCAAGATAAGAACCGTCAATTTCGATCATTTCTTTGCCACGAATACCACGAATTACAGCGAATTTAACAAATAATGTATAAAAGCATTCGCGTTATTCATTATCATTTGCGTCATTCGATTTCCCTTACAAATCTAGCGAGTTTTTCCAGATCCAAGATTGTGTTGATCTCATTCGGTTTTTTATCCTGTCTGATGTGCTTTACACGAGCAAATCGCAGTGCATAACCTGAATCATATTTAGGACTTTTTTGTACTTCATTAAATGCAATTTCAACAACGACTTCTGGTTTCACATATAAAGTCCAGGAATCCTTATGAACTTTATACCTTGGTAAATTTTCTGTTAACCAAACCAACATCTTATCAGTTAACCCTTTAAATGTTTTACCTACCATTAAGAATTTTTTCTCTGTTTCATCTAAAACACCCAAATGCAGATTAGATAACCAACCTTTTCTTC
>JAGMEL010000206.1 GCA_023128195.1 Caldifarciminota bacterium
ATTCACATTGGATTGGGCTTCTAAATACTTTTCAAATTTGAGCATCTCTTTTAAAACAAAGGGGTCTTTTAAATCTCCCTTGACCAGAAGCTGAATGGGAATAGACCCACCGAGTTTTTCTTCCATCATTTCCTCAGTCTGTCTAATCTCACTGTCTTTTTTAAAATACTCAACCATATTTACTTCTCTATGGATTCTGGGGAGAGCAATTAAAGAAATTAGAATAATAGCAATGCCTATAATTATGATAAGTTTTTCATTCCTGAGAACGAACCCTCCCAATTTATCCATTAACTTTGTCAATAGGCTGTTTTCTACACCCTTATGGTTCAGCTTGACTTTCCCAACCCTCAACAGAGAGAGAACTGCTGGCAAAAAGGTTACAGAAATAAGCATGGCAAACATCACACCAATAGCTGTGAAAATGCCAAATTCCCGCATTAGACTCAAGTTGGAAGATAAAAATGCCAAAAAGCCAATTAAAGTAGTAATACCGGTTAATAATATCGGAATCCCTACTTCACTCAAGGCGTCTTTTATTCCCTGAATCTTAGTGTCTCCCAAACGAACATCTTCATTGTATTTAGAAAGCATGTGAATTCCATAAGCGCTACCAATGGCGATAAGCAAAACCGGCATTGCGTCTGAGGCAATGGTCAATGGGATTTTCACTAAACTCATCAATCCCAATGCCCATACTGTACTCACCAAAACAGTGGACAGCGGCAATAAAACGCCCCGAAAACTTCTAAAACTGAAAAAGAGAATGACCATCACCAATAGAATGACCAAGGGGGTAAGCTTGCCCAAGTCTTGCTTAACGATGTCTGCCAAAGAAATCATCTGAAACGGTATCCCTCCATAATATATCTTCTCTCCACCCGTAGTTTCTTTAACAATTTCTTTCATTTGCTTGCCAGCTTCTATCTTGTCAATATCTTCTATAAGACGTGCAATAATAACCGTTATTTTGCCATCTTCGGAAACCAAACTACCGCGATACATATCCTTAGAAAGAGTATATTCCCTCAACTTCTCCATTTCGTCTGGTCTTTCAGGGATATTGCCTCCATCAATCAGTTTGCCAACTTCCAGTCCCCATTCAGTCTTTTTAATATCCAGAATGTCTGTCAGGCTCATCACCTGAGAAACTCCGTCCATCTGTTTGAATCTCTCGGTGATTTCGTCAACTCTATTCAATGTTTTATGATTGAACACATTGTCGGATTCCAAAGCCACCATAGCCAATGAACTACCGCCAAACTTATCCCCAACTTCATTGAACAGTACTACCAGAGGATCATCCTGGGGCAAATAAGTAAGGATATCACTATTTATCTTTAGGTTCTTTAGTTGATAGCCAAAAAATCCAGTTAGAACGACCACGAGAACAATAATAATCACTCGGTGTTTAATAACGAGTTCAGCAAATTTCCGCATATTTCACTCCTTTTGTACCCTTGTACCAATTCGGTCTTTTGGTTCTATTTGTGAAAAAAAATCCATCATTTTGTTATTCCATTGAACAGAATTTTCAGTAAACTATCAATACCCTGGTCAGTGTTTAGAATCTCACTTTCTTGAATCAAAGGATATTCCAACCCTTTTAATGCAAGAACAATCGTAAACGCGGTTAATTCTAAATCCTCTATCACGAAGGCGCCCTGTTTGACTCCACTTTTCAAGATTTTTTTAATCACACGGATTTCATCCTTAAGGTATTTTTTCCTTATTTTCTCGATGAAAGCATAATGTTCAAGATATTCGTCCTTGAGTGCACTGTAAAAATTGACCAGATTCTTAAGCACTTTCATTCTTGTTATGACATAGACACATAATTTCTTCTCGGGATTATTCTGTGCGTTAATCGATTTTTCTATTTTCTCTTTCAATATCTGGCTCTCTCTTTCTACGATAGTCTGAAAAATCTCCTCTTTGCTTTTGAAGTAACGGTATATTGAACTCTTCGCCTTGTGTGCAGCTCTGGCGATATCATTCATCGTTGTTTTTTTAAACCCAAATCTCGCAAAGATATCTTGTGCGGCTATGATAATAACAAGTTGAGCATTACTTAACGCACTATCCATAACATCACCTCCATTAAACTGAGCGACCAAATCGGTTTCATTGTCCCACATTATATTTGTATTTTGAAAAATGTCAAGGGGGAATTATCACAATCTTATTTCTCTTTACCTCATAAACTTATTGGGCGGCATCGTTCTGGCTTAAAACGAAAGCAAGCTGTCCAACATTGGGGATTAGTGCAGACTATTAATATTGGATATGAAAGATGAAATAAAACAGATTGATTTAGTTCTTGATTTTCGTAGGTATTTTCATATAATTACTATGTTATGGCATATGATGAAGACATAAATTATTGGTTGAATGCAGCAGCTCACGATTTAGATGTTGCTGAGACCTTATTTGAAAAAAACAAATATGATTGGTGTCTCTTCATTGCTCATTTAGTCCTAGAAAAAACTCTTAAGGCTTTTTATGTTCGAGACAACCGAAAAATGCCGCCACCAATTCATAAATTAGATATTCTTGCATTAAAAACAAACTTAAATCTTTCTACTGAGAAACTTAAATTTCTGAAAAAAGTGAATGAATTCAATATTGAGGCAAGATACCCAGACAAAAAATTTTCATTCTATAAACTATGTACTAAAGAATTTACTGAAAAATATTTTACAGAGATAAAGGAGATCTACAAATGGCTTTTAGAAAAGATGAAATAATTTCTGAAATTAGGGATTTAATAAAAACAATCGAAAAAAATGGAATTTCAATTTCCGCAGCTTATTTGTTTGGCTCTTATGCAAGAGGAAAAGCCAATGAATGGAGCGATATTGATGTTGCTTTAGTGTCTGATAATTTCAGTGGTATACGATTTTATGATGTTGAGAAATTACTATCAGTTCTAAAGAAGTATAATAACTTTATTGAATTCCATCCTTTCAAGACCGCAGAGTTTAATCCCAGCAGTAATCTGTTTGTAAAAGAAATATCAGAGAATAGTATCCGAATCAAGTAAACCACGTGGATGTTTGTTCTAACAGCGCAAAGATTTATAGACCAGGAAAATGATTATTTTGAAATATTGGAATTTCAATCCAATACTTTGATAACCCAAATAATCCTCTACAATAATTAAAACTGCACGCGAATTCCTAATATTGTAAGCAGCCCAAAATTAGATAATCAATGTTCCTTTTCATTTCTTTTGCCTCCTTTAAAGGACTTATATGTTTGGTAACTGAAATAAATCATGCATAAAGTTATCCATCCGTTAAAGTATGGACGATTCCTAAATGGAGCAATGCCCAATACAAGCAACACAAGTGGGAATAGGTTGACGACTCCAAATATAACAGCAAAAAGATAACCTATTTTCAGATTTGCCAGGCACAATAGACAAATTACAATCCAGGCGATTGTAAATACTATTATAATAGTATATGCCTGCATAGAACCGGACTCTGCTAATATTCTTGCGCCCTCAGATTCAAATATTATTTTGAAAAGAATCTGGGTAATAATGAAGGCGATTCCTGCTTTTGCCTCCATTGAAAGATTTTTTATGACCTTCATAGTCTGTACCTCCTTTGATTATTTGTTTAAAGACCAATACTTTTTATATATCAATTTTTTATCAGAACACCTACACCTGCTCAATAATGAATCTATCTCATTCTGTTTAAAATGTTCGAACTTGATAACAAGTTTTCCATTTGCAGACACTTTCTTTAGTAAAGAATCGATCATTTCTATCTTATCCTCGATCAATTGTAGTACATCAATAAGAAGGATAAAATCAAAATTAGTATCTTTAATGTCTTTCAGGGAATTGATTAACATGGGATTTATATTAGACACACCTCTGGTTTCCATCTGCTTTTTCAATGCCTCAAGCATTATATTGTCTACATCAGCGGCAATTACAGTTCCAGATTCACCCACAATCTTTCCTGCCTCTATAGAATAACTTCCAATACCACACCCATAATCCAGGACATTCATGTTCTCTTTTATACCCACAAGTTTAAGAAATTCTCTAATCTTCTTAGGGTTATTCTTTAGCCTCATTACTTTTCTCATAATAAAAAACACAAATTTAGGAGGTTTCGTCATAAGGACCTCAGTAGATATCCTAATAAATTTTTATTTGTTATTTTCATGATACCTTCTTATTTATTCCTTTAAGCAATAAGACCCCAATCTAAATATTAGAAAAAGCGCGCAGATTATCAGTGCAATATCAATGTATGCGCCTAATCTGAAAAGACCGAAAAACCCGAAATAAAGAGTGACCAAAGAAACAATTGCTTCTAATACAACTGATCTTGGTTTCTTTGTTAGACAAAGAAACCCACAAATCGTTACCATTGTAGGACAGTTAATACTCCCCAATGGTGAATATATTAATGCATTTAACAATACTGGACTTTGGACCCAGTGTAAGTACCAGAAGCCAAATACGAATCCAATAATTGCAAAGACCAGGCTAACCGTGCTTGAATTTTCCAGGTCAAAATTTAATTTTCTTCTGAAATATGCATTTACTATGAGCAGAAAGAACAAGGCAAAAATCATTATATTAGGAACTATCATGTATTTTACTGAAATTACAGTCGCAAAAAGCGACAGAAAAGCAATAAACAAGAAAAACAAAACATTCCTGATTTTCTTAAAGCACAAGCCAAATATTATGACGGTTAAAAATAGTATATGCATAATAACCGAATATATTTTCACCTGGCTTGTAATCATTGTCAACCAAATGGCAATCTCCTGGGGTGTCTTCATAAGAGTCATGCTGAAAATAGCAATGAGCAATAATCCAAGAAAACCCCATTTAATTTTATTCTTCATAGCATTTCCTCCTTTTTAGTTTATGCTTAAATACTTATAAACTAATTAAAAAAAATCATTCCGCGCTTTTCGCATCATTCTCAGATTCCGGACAAGTTGCACATGGACCATCATGTGGGCAGCTCTCAAATGCCAGTTTGAGCATTGCATCAATCATCCTTTTGTAAGTAGTCAGAGTATTTACATCAATAGTATAGTGTACATGAAAGCCTTTTCTTTCTGCTTCAAGTATACCAGCGTTTTTCAAAACCTTAAGATGTTGAGATACTGCTGATTGAGTAATTCCAAGCTTATTTGCCAGATCTCCTACACAAAGCATATGTTTCTTAGATGACAAAAGTCTGATTATCTTAAGCCTTGTAGGATCACCAAGCGCCTTGAAAACCTCAGCCATTATTTTAACCTGATCTTTCATTTATCTCCTTAAGTTTATAAGCAATAACTTATAATATAATACTCATTATTTACCAAATGTCAACCCCGTTAAATTAACTACAGATATCTAAAAATTTTACTTGTTTGGATGTTGATGTATTTAACGGGGTCAACCCCCAAATTTCACAAATTTTTCACACATCATGACTATAATCCCCACCTTGACAGATTAGTAGTTTTCTCTTATAATAAAATATGAATAATATCTATTTTGTCTCCAGATTGCTGGGTGCAATATCAAAAGGTTTTCTATACTATTTAAAATACACAACTGTATTTTTTATAGGCATACTAATTTCCTGTTCTCAGTATTCCATTGATGAATTGTTGTCTGCTCCTGAACAGATTGAAATTGACAGTAGGGAATATATTTTAGAAACTGGCTTATATCGCGACTTTCAACCAGTATGTCCGCCAGATGGTCAACCGCTTTCAGGAGTTATCTGGGTTGTTGCAGTTGACTCTTTATCTTTCCCATCTTCACTCAATGCTGATCACGTATGGATAATAAATAACAATGATGTTTGGGATACTGATTTAGTAGATCACGAAATCCCGTACGAATACGAGTATAAAATGCAGAAAAGAACCAAGGGTGACGGTCCAAAATGGGGACCCGATATATATGTTGACGTGGTTGTACAGATTATAGATGAGGAAGACAATGCGTATCTTCTGAGAGCATCGGATCAAGAGATTTTCCGCCTCGACTAATTTGTTCTCACCAAGTTAATATTAAAAATAAACATATTGAATAGTATAAGACAGCTTTTTGTATAGTTTTCCCTGATGTCCTTCATCCTGATCTCCCGATATCCTGATTCCCTTCATCCTGATCCCCTGATATCCTGATGTCTTTCATCATAACTCTCTTTATTTTGCTTGACCTGACGATTATGTTAGATATAATTTTATGAATATATGATATCCATAAATCAGCAGTGTTTTGGATGTAATGATTTAATTAAAACACTATGGAGGTACTATGAAAATTAAAAGAATTAATAGGAAGGATTATTTGCTTGTTGAAATCACCAATCGTGACAAAAAATATCTGGAAGGTATGAATAAATATGAACATGCACAAACAGTAAAAAACACTGATGAATACCTGAGCAATGTCCTTGCCGTTCACATAAAATCTGTGTATGTTATGTCTGCTGCAACGAACTTAGAAACAGAAGGTGTGATCACAAAGAAAAAGGCTGATAAGGTGTTTGATGATATGGATAATGCAATGGAAAAGCTTGCACAGGTTATTGACAATTACTTTATTGAACTCAGCGACCTGCTTGACAGCATATCTGAGAAGAAAAAATAAATCGTGTCCCTATGTTAGAGTGTTTTCAGCTTTGTGTTTAACACGGTGAACGTAATGTCTAAACGTAATCCAGCGTGGGTGCGTGATGAGTTGATTCTCACACTCGATCTTTACACACGCTATAACCCCTCGCGTATTTCTAAAACACATCCTGAAGTCATCGCTTTAAGCAAGATTTTGAAAAAATTGCCTCTTCACCGGCATAGACCAGACAGAAAGAGATTCCGAAATCCCAACAGCGTCTACATGACATTACGAACCTTCATGAGTCTGGATCCCCTTTGTAAAGCAACAGGATTGACTCATGTAAACAAGCTCGAAAAGACGGTTTGGAAAGAATTTTCACGGGATCTGAAAATATTGAATGATGTTGCAGTAGCGATTAAATCGCTCGCAAACAGCCCGGTAATCAAATCGCTTATCACTCCCGATGAGGAAGAATCTGAAGTTTCAGAAGGAAAGCTTTTGTTTCGACTCCATAAAAAACATGAAACCAATCGCAAGCTTGTTCAGCAAAAGAAAAAAAGAACGCGTTCATTAAAATGCGAAATGTGCTCATTTGATTTTGAGGCAACATACGGACCATTGGGAAGAGGCTATATTGAAATCCATCACAAGATCCCGCTATCAAAACTGAGACCCGGCCGAAAAACTCGCCTCTCAGATTTAATCCTTGTCTGTCCCAATTGCCATTGCATGCTCCACCGACTAAGATCTGACATGACAATTGAAGAATTCAAAAAATCAGGCGTGAAATAAGGTCAAACCTCGATACTCGCCAACCACAAAAAATTCACGATAAAAAAAACGAAGAGCGTATTGCGATGTACGTAGGCAAAGGGGATCAAATCTGGAGGGCATGTTGCCCAAATCCACTTTTGTCATTGCGAGTCCCGCTTTCAGCGGGGCGAAGCAATCTCAATATACTTCGAATGAGCAATATCATATTTTTTCAACGGTTTACTTTATTTTAGGAGATTGCACAACTTGTTCCGAACGCAGTGAGGAATCAACTGACGCACCACTTGACATTATACTAGATTTGAATATACTGATTTTAAATAAAGGAGGTTCTATGAACATATATGTAGGTAATTTGTCGCGCGATGTTGCTGATGGCGATATACAAAAGGCTTTTGAAGCCTTTGGACAAGTTGCATCTGTAAATATTATCAAGGATAAGTTCAGTGGTCAGTCAAGAGGATTCGGATTTGTGGATATGCCTAATAAAGATGAAGCCCAGGCTGCTATCACCGGTATGAGCGGCAAGGAGTTCATGGGACGAGCGCTTAATGTTAACGAGGCGCGTCCTCGTACAGATCGTTCAGACCGTCGAGGTGGTGGTGGCGGAAGAGGCGGTGGTGGGCGTCGTTCCTGGTAGAAAAAAATACTTAAAAGTAGCATGTGATATCAAGTAAAAGTGGGGTCAGGCATTATTTGAGATAAGGAACCAGGAGAAGTAAGAAATTATGTGATCAAAGGGATTAACCACATAACACTTTCAGTAAAAAATGTAGACCAATCATTTGAGTTTTATACTCAGATATTAGGATTCAAGCCGGTTGCGAAATGGCCTAAAGGTGCTTATTTGCTCGCTGGCAATTTGTGGTTCTGCTTATTTTTAGACAGACTTGAATTCTTCATTTAGGACGAAGTGAGCACTATACCCAAAAACAGATTCAAAAAGGAGGTTATTATGCCTACTGCAGATAAAACTTTAAAATTTACATTTATCTGGATTGCAATTATGCTTACAATTATTGCGGCGGATAAAATATTACACATTCCTGTTGCATTTGCACAGGAAGGCAGCATACAATCCTCAAACATAGTTTTAAAAGAACCAATAGAGGTAATAATAAAACAACCTGTAGAAATAGATGTAGCAAATTGGAGTGCTTATCCCCATCAGGCGATTAAGGTTAAAATCGATGACCCCTGGCCTGCAAAAATAGAAATAAAAGATGAAGTTAGAGTAAAAGGCGAATTGAAATTACGGGATTAAATACCTCTCCCCCATTCATACACACAAATTATGCTTTCTCACTTTCTCCTCTCAGTTAGTTTCTCTCAATACGACCTCTCTCTAACTTCGTTAGACTCGAGACTATAGCGAGACGTTCCGCGAGAAAGTGAGAAAGTAGGAGCAATATGATGAAGAATTATAAGAAAGAACTATGGTTTCATACTAAAACCAGGGTCGAGTTCATTAATATTACCCGGGAAGTTGAACAAGCCCTGCATAATAGCGGGATAAAACATGGTCTGTGTCTGGTGAACCCGATGCACATAACAGCAAGTGTTTTTATTAATGATGATGAAGGCGGATTGCATGCAGATTATAAAAAATGGCTGGAACAAAATATACCTCATAATCCAGAATTGTATAAACATAATCTAACCGGCGAAACAAATGCCGATGCTCATATTAAACGTCAGGTCATGGGAAGAGAAGTAATCGTTGCAGTAACTGACAATAAATTGGATTTTGGTCCATGGGAACAGATATTCTATGGTGAATTCGATGGCAAGAGGGATAAACGTGTATTAATTAAGATAATAGGAGAATAGGATTACAGAATGAATTGGGCTTAAGTCATTGTCGTTAATTTGTTAAGGAGGTATATCTTATGAAAGAAATGATTGGTTATTGCGGTTATAATTGTCATTTGTGTGCTGCACGTTCTGATGACCCGGTTATAAGGCAGAAAATGGTTGATGGTTGGAAAAAAATCTTGGGGCATGAGAATTATACAGCTGAAAACGTCCGCTGTGATGGATGCAAAAGTAACGGCAGGGTAGCAGATAAAAAATGTAGGGCAAGACCATGTGCAAAAGAAAAAGGAGTAGAATATTGCGCTCACTGCGATGAATTTCCATGTGACAAAATAAAATATCTTATATCGAGCCGCGAAGGTATGTTGATATGGTTATTCCCAAAGACGTCCTCTATTACTGAAGAGGAATATAACCTTTGCTTGAGGCAATTCGAAAGTATGCCTAATTTACTAAGAATACTGGCAAGCGCCGGGAAGATACCATCCTGGACAGTCAAAAGTTCTAAACAATCTAAAAAGTGATGTATTTAGCGCACCAATAAATATAACTAGTCCACAAATTCGAATTTGTGGACTAGTGAGGTTTTGGATAAAGCAGGATGGTTGACAAATATAGAATTTCACCTATAATTAACGCATAACAACAAAAGGAAAGGAGAAATATATGCAAAAAGTGATATTATTTTCAGCGGTTTTGTGCATAGCAATATTCTTAGCTTGTGGCGGGGGACCTAAGCCAACCTTAAAACTCGAGAAAACCACATTCGCTGCCGGAGAAGAAATTACGGTTTCTTTCACGGCACCTTCAAGTTATGAAGAAAATGCGTGGGTAGGTATAATTCCTTCTGATGTACCACATGGTAGTGAGGATGAAAATGACCAACATGATATTGCTTATATCTATCTCGAAAAGAAAACATCTGGCACCATAACATTTTTTGCACCAGGACAAGCCGGGGCATATGATTTTCGTATGCATGACACGGATGACAATGGAAAAGAAGTTACGAGTATATCATTTCAAGTCGAGGTAGTATCTGAAGGGGCTGAACTTAAACTAGACAAAACCACATATACACCAGATGAAGAGATAAGGTTAACCTTTACAGCTCCAGCAGCTTATGGCCCGAAAGCCTGGGTAGGACTTATTCCTGCTGATGTACCACATGGTAGCGAGGATGAAAATGACCAACAAGATATTGCTTACCAATATCTTGAGAGAAAAACACAGGGACTGTTTATTTTTAAAGCTCCTGAAAAACCCGGCACATACGATTTCCGCATGCATGACACAGATGACAATGGTAATGAAATTATACATGTAACATTTGAGGTCATAGCCGAATAGAATTCTGTTTCACTTAATGCTTACACCTCAACACTGAATAACTTTACCACTGAACCCCGCACTTTTATCAAAAGTGCGGGGTGGCGGAGGTGAAAAATGGAAAAAAAGAACATATGTATCGGAATAGTAATACTTGTGTTGGTTTCATTGAGACCGGCATATAGTACGGTCTGGTATGTACATCCAGATTCTACACTCAACTCTATTCAGGCAGGATTGAACTTATGTGCTGCTGATGATACTGTTTTAGTAGCACCAGGTACCTATTATGAGAATATTATTTGGCCCAATACTCAGGGTATTGATCTATTGAGTGAATTCGGACCTGATTCTACGATTATTGATGGCAGTGCAACCAGTAATGTAGTCGACTTTTTTCAGACCATTGGTTACAGGAACACAGTAATCAGTGGGTTTACGATTCAGAATGGCTCAGCGTCTTCGGGTGGAGGTATTGGACTGTATAAATCCGATGTAATAATCAAAAACAACCATATTGTCAACTGTTCTGCTGAAACTTTCGGTGGTGGAATTGCTGGTTGGTCTAGCTCCTTTGAAGCCTCTGATAATCTAATTGAGTATAACACTGCTTTATATGGCGCTGGTATCTACAATAATAGCGGTTACAATGTAGCGATGAAACGTAATACTATCAGCCATAATACTGCGGATAGTATAGGTGGTGGTATCCATACTTATGTTGACAATACCACCATTAGGGACAATGTCATATCATACAATTCAGCCAAGAGCGGTGGCGGAGTATATTGTGGTGGCAGTATTTGGCTCGTGTCGTCTTCAATTCTGCTTAATACAATACATAGTAATAGTGCTGAGAACGTTGGCGCTGGTATCTACTGTACCAACCTTACCGCAGAGCTGAGCATTCTTTTCAACAATATCGACAATAACAACGAGTACGGCATATACAACGAAGATAGTTCTGTGATAGTAGATGCCGAGTGGAACTGGTGGGGAGATTCAACTGGTCCTTATCATCCTATGACCAACCCAAATGGTCTGGGTGATTGGGTGAGCGATTATGTAGACTACGAGCCCTGGCTCGATGAACCATTTGGTATTGAGGAATTTGCTTCTACGACTACACCAAGCACTTTCAAACTCTTTCAAAATATGCCTAATCCATTTAATCGGCTCACGACTATCAGGTATCAGGTATTGATTCCTTGTCATATTACATTAAAGATATTTGATATGACAGGTCGTCTCGTTCATACACTTGTTAACGAGCCGCAGGGACATGGTTATTATAATATTATCTGGGATCGTAGGGATTCATTTGGCAAAGAAGTCACAGCCGGCGTATATTTCTACATAATTAAAGCAGGAGCGTGCACAGCTACACGGAAAATGGTTATTCTGTAGTAACTAAATCATTTTTTGGCTCTTTTTTTATTTTAATCAAAGATTCAACATCATTCATATCACTTATGTTAAGAACTCTTTTATAAATCCATTTGCCATCATGATACTGGCGTGCGTTTGTAAAAATCTTTTGTGTATCTTTATTAAAAGTAGAAAATCTCTGCTTGAAATGTTCAGTTTCCTTTTTCCCGAGCGTGACCAACACAGTAAATGCTTTTGTTTCCGGATATAACACACAGAGTGTCTTATTCTTTCTTCTATATCTGTAGCACCAGCCATATTTACTGCCATAAAAGAGCAGTTCAGGTTGAAAATCATAGTTCTTTTTGAGAAATTGCCTGATTTGTTTCCATAATTTTATAATAGGTGAACCCATTATTGTGGATATTCGTTTTTCAGTCAGTGTAATATTTTTATCAAGTATTCGTTGGTACTTACTATTTTTTTGCATGGCTCTTACCCTGTTTATGTATAGATGATTTATGTCTCATAAATGTATAAAAGTATATAGAAAAATAATCGAAATTCAAGCAGATTGACATTTGATGGATTCTGAATAAAGTTATATAGAATCAGAAGAAGTTCGTTGCGATGAAATTTGCCCTATGGAGTAAAGGAGGTAACAAATAACAGTTATTGATTTTCGCAGTGACACAGTTACTATGCCTACCGACGAAATGCGCGAGGCAATACATACTGCTGTTTTAGGCGATGATGTATTTGGGGAAGACCCGACAATTAACAAACTCGAGAAGATAGCTGCCGAGCTTACGAATAAAGAAACTGCCCTCCTTGTTGCCAGCGGTACAATGGGCAACCTGGTGTGCATGCTCACTCATTGCGCCCGCGGCGAGGAAGTAATTCTTGGTAATCTGTCACATATGTTTCTTAATGAGGCTGGAGGCATGTCGGCTCTGGGTGGAATACATCCACATACTATTCCGAATCAACTTGATGGCACAATGCGGTTGCAAGATATTGAAGCTGCTATTCGTGGTGATAATGATCACTGGCCGCGTACCCGGCTCGTTTGTATAGAAAATACTCATAACCGCTGTTATGGTGCAGTTCTTACGCCTGAGTACATTGACTCTGTAGTATCACTTGCCCGGGAACACGACCTTTTAGTGCACCTCGATGGTGCTCGGATATTCAATGCTGCAGTTGCTTTAGGAATAAATGTTAAAGAATTTACGCACCATGTTGATTCAATACTTTTTTGCTTGTCCAAAGGTCTTTCCGCACCTGTAGGTTCATTAATATGTGGTACTCGCAAATTTATTGCAGAAGCACGCAGAAACCGGAAAATATTAGGTGGTGGTATGCGTCAGGCCGGCATTATTGCAGCGCCAGGTATTACAGCCCTGGAAAAGATGATTGACCGATTAGCCGAGGATCATAAAAATGCGCGCCGCCTTGCTGAGGGTATTGCACAAATCAAAGGATTGTCCATTGATTTAGCAAGAGTTCACACCAATATCATTTACTTTGATTTAATCAGCAAAAGTTTGACACCCGAGCAACTCATTATGCGACTTGATAAAAAAGGAATCAAATTTTTGTGTACTGGGCAGTCGCGCTTTCGCATGGTTACGCACTACAATATTCTCCCCGAGGATATTGATACAACCTTAACTGCGATGAATGAAATGATGAATCAGATACAGCAATAAGAAACGAAGAATGGCTTGTTATTACAGTATCATATTGTTCATTTTATAATAGTTAAGGTTATTATTTGTTTAACAGTTCACGAAAACGGTGTTCATCAATACCTGTTTGACGCAACATTTCGTGAAATAGCCACTTCGGGATATCTTTTCCTGCTTTATGACTAATTCGTACTCTAAGTATGGTAGCATCTTCTAAAATTTTACGCCATGTTTCATGTTTTCGTGAACGGATTTTTTTAAAACCGAGAATTTTTAGGACTTTTCTAAAATCATTGAAGGTGTATATCGCCATAGCGGATGTCCAAAAGTTTGCGCATCTCCCAGTTGTTTTTTGTTTTTAATATTGCTTGAATATAAGGCCAATGGTGAGCTCGATTTGGACTCTTACGATATAGGTTAAAATTTTCTTTGTACTCATTAGCATAATCTCGTAAAGCTTGTAAAATATCAGATAATGCTTCTTCTTCAGTAGGCATTTCAGTTACAATGTCTAATTCTGGCGAGAATACACATATCATTTTTTTATCTTTCGCAAAAATTAATGAAATTAAAGGACCTCTCATGACGAGTGTTGGTTTTTTTGTCAAAGTTTTTGCCATACTTACCTCATCTTATTTTAATCATCTAATCGGTTATGTCAAGGAAAAGTTTCTCTCCTCTTTTCCATCTTCCCAACTTCCAAACTTCAAAACTTCCTTTCCCTCCATTCCTTCCTTTCTTCAATCTTGACACGTCATCAAAATAATATATACTAATATAGTGAAGCATGGTGATAAATACAAAAAGAAACTAAAGAAGATCAAAACAAAAAAACATTTAAATAATAAACATTTAATTAAAGAAAACAGATACCTCAAGGCGTTACTTGAAATTACCAACAAGATAAGTAAATACAAAGAAGTTGATAAAGTTATAAAGGCGATTCTTAAGGCGAGTCTTGAGTTTACCAATGCAGATCGCGGTTTTATAATGCTTTGCAATCAAGAAGGCGTTTGGAGCTATAAAATCGGGATTGATGTAAACAAAAAGCTACTTTCACTTGGGGATTTTAAAGTAAGTATGAGTGTTATAAATAAAATTGCCAGTGACAAGAAATCTATTTTCTTAAAGGATGTAATTAAAGAAAAGGAGTTTAAGAAAAAAAAGAGTATAAGGGAATTGAAATTGCGGATGATCCTTGCTGCTCCTCTTGAGATTAATGAGAATCTTATTGGCGCACTCTACGTAGATTCACAAACTCCGATGAAGGATTTTTCTGAAATTGAAAAAAAATTCTTCGAGGCACTTGCCGGATTATCAAGTGTTGCCCTGAACAGTGCTCAATTATACGAATCAAGCATTATTGACTATCTCACCGGTCTTAAAAACTCCTATTACTTCAATCTGAAACTGCAAGAGGATGTAACTCGCATTACACGCTACGGCGGGAAGATCTCGCTTTTATTACTTGATTTAGATGGCTTTAAATCAATTAATTATACATTTGGTTATTTAACTGGCAACCGTATTCTTCAGAAGATTGGAGAATTGATAAATAATTCTGTGCGGAAACCTGACTTGGCAACTCGCTGGGGAGGTGATGAATTTGCTATAGTCTGCCCAGAAACTGACGCTCATGGCATGATGACTTTAGCCAGGAGGATTCAAAGAAAAATAACTAAATTTTCGTACTCAGTAAGTGCTGACCAGAAAATTAAGATTACCGTTTCAATCGGCATTGTTTCATTTCCCACAATAAGGGTCGAGACAAAAGAGCAATTGATAATTGAGGCAGAAAATGCCCTTTTTCTTTCAAAGAGCCAGGGTGGTGATAAAATTACCTGTTTCAATTATCTCAACCGAGAGCCTTTACCAGTTGAGTTAGTTGGCGTATCTAAAGGACATCAGAAACTGCTTAAGCAAATTAATGATTTTTCTCAATCTGCTTCACCAACTTTAATCCTTGGCGAGGACGGTACAGGTAAGACATTAGTGGCTAATTGCATCCATAAACTTTCTTCAAGAAAAGATTTTCCTTTTATTGTCGTTAACTGCGACGTTATTTCGAAAATATCTTTTGAAGATGAACTTTTCGGCCATGAAAAAGGCGCGTTTGCAGGTGCCGTTGCTACAAAAAAGGGTAAATTTGAACGCGCATCTTATGGAACTATTCTCCTCAGAGAAATTGGGGTTATTCCGCTTCCCCTACAGGAAAAAGTTTTAAGGGTAATTAATGAAAAGAAAATTAGAAGGATTGGTGCGAAATCTTCAATTAAAACAGATGTGAGAATAATAGTTACTTCCCGAAGTAACTTAGTCAATGAAATGAAAAAAGGAAGATTTAGCTCGGCTCTTTTCAATCGGCTTAAAAGATTTACTATCAATATACCACAATTGCGTAAAAGAAAAAAAGATATATTACCGATTGCTGAACACTATTTGAAATTTTACAGTAAAGTATATAAAAAGCTGTCAAAGGGGTTTAGTGATGAGGCAAAGCGGAAGATTCTCGCATATGATTGGTTGGGGAATGCCAGAGAGTTGAGATATTATATTGAAAAGGCAGTAATTATTACTAAAGGGAATACTATTTCAAGTGATGATATTGACCTTGAATCACGCGGTAATTCTAAATAAGCCGTAGCGCTGTATATACATATTTCCCATATATGATAATTGATAAAAGATATAAAATAATTTGCCGTCTTGGCAAAGGTTCCATGGGTGAAGTCTTTAAGGTCACTGATCAAAAAGAAGATAAGGTTATCGCCCTCAAACTCGTAAAAACAGAAAGGTGCATCAACAGTAAAAAAACAAATCCATTAGTAGATTTGTTTGAAAATGAGTTTTCTCTACTCTCTACATTTTCCCATGAAAACCTAATTTCAGTTTATGAATGTGGTTTTTGGAAGGGAAGATTTTATTTTACAATGGAATACTTACCCGGTAAAGATATAGTAAAATTTAGTAAGGGAAAATCGCTCAAAGCCCTTTATCCCATTTTCCTTCAAATCTTTCAAGGACTCGATTATATTCACACTGCAGGTTTAATCCATGGTGATATAAAACCTTCAAATATTCTTATCACCCGGGGAGGAGTGAAATTACTTGATTTTTCTCTATCACGCCATGCTTTTACTGATTTGAACCGGATACAAGGAACATTGGGATATATTGCTCCAGAGCTTATATTACAAAAGGAATCTGACTTGCGCGCAGATCTATATGCCGTTGGTGTTGTATTATACGAAATTCTTACTGGCATAATGCCTTATAAGGCAAAGAGATTGAGTGTTTTGTTAAAAAAACAATTAGAAAAATCCGTAATACCTCCCAGGAAGTTAAATAACACAATTCCAGTACGGCTTCAAAAGGTTATTCTCCGATTACTTGAACCCGACCCCTGGGACAGATATATAGATTTAAAGGAGGTTATGAATAGTCTTTTTCCCAGAAGAACTTTTCTATTAAGGAAAAAAACTTTACCATTTATTGGCTATGAGAAAATTTTAGGGAAATTAACTGTTTTTACACAGAAGAGAAGAGATAAAGGAATTCGCGCGCCTGGGGTCTTTATTATATCAGGCGAAACAGGAGCAGGTAAGACAAGTCTTCTAAAGGAATTTGCTAAACATATTTCTATTAAGGGAATAAAGGTTTTTCGCGAAGAAATGGTTCCCGGACAACTTCCTTTATCTTCGATTCTAAAGCAGCTAATAGCCTGGGCACCTACACATATTATCAAGGTATATAAAAGTGATATTGTTAATTTCTATCCTGAACTGTCTAAAGATATTAGAGTAAAGATAAATAAACGAGTCCTTGAAAAAGATGCAGCTCCTCCTAACTTCAGGAAAATCATCTATTTTATCAACGAAGTTCTGTCTGAAACACAGAATTTTAGCCTTATTTTACTCGATGATCTCCATAATTCATTGCCCGAAGGTATTAATTTTCTCACTCGGTTTATACAAAATCTCAGTGAAAATACAGGATTAGTTATCAGTATTAATCAGGATTACTCTATCCCTGGTTTTTTTGAAAATGTTGACGCAGTAAGGACAGATATTAAAGGACTCACTTTTGATAATATAAAACAAATTATCCTTTTTGATTTCGGCGAAATCGCAATGACTAATAGAGTTGCTCACAAAATCCTTCAATCTACAAAAGGTAATCCTTTGCTTATTAAAGAGGCGATAAATCTGTATTTAGAGGAAAAGGTTATTGAAAATATTGATGGCGAATGGTCTGTGAACATTGATAAATTAGACCTGGTGCACCTCCCTCAAAGTGCGGGTTCAGTTTTTAAAGATCGATTAAAAAGAGTTGATAAAGAAACTCGCGAATTTCTCTGTATCCTTTCTATTATTGGAGAGCAAACCACGCTCGGATTCCTTGGCAATTTCTATAATCTGGATAACCTCAGAAAAATAATCGAGCAGAGTGTTCAGTATAACATAATTAAAAAAGAAAAAGGAAAGATTTTGTTTACCCATCCTTTTTTAAGAGAACACTTTTACAAATCAGTATCTGAACAGAATAAGAGAGATTGGCATAAAAAAATTGGACAGGTATTAGATAAATTCTATGCTTCAGAAAAGATCGAAGAAATTTTACATCACTACATTTGTGCTCAACTTAAAACTAAAATCAACAAGCAGGTCAGCCGACTACTCGTGCAGCCCGAGACAGTTGTAAGCAGAAGCGGATTATTAAAAATCCTTTTGCAAGCGATGCCTTTTGCTAAAGAAACACCACTTGAATTCAAATTGACCAAAGAAATTGCTGCTATTTATAAGCGCCTTGGGAATTATAATAAGGCGTCTAAATATCTTAATCAGGCAGTTGCATTTACAAAAAATAAAATGGAGAAGGTTGATCTATTATATACCCTGGCTAATTTTACAGCCATAAAAGGTGAATTCACAAACGCCTTACATTTATTTAAGAAAGGAATTATTCTACTTAAAAGAAAAAAGGGAGTTATGTACGCAAGATTTCTTGGCAGAATTGGGGAGATCTATCTTCGGATGGGCAAGCTTGATAATGCATTTGAATATCTTGAAAAGGCATTAAATATTTTAAGATTAAAAAAAGAACAAAAAGATGAAGCACTCTTTTCCTCAGTTTTAGGTA
This sequence comes from Caldifarciminota bacterium, assembly GCA_023128195.1. Taxonomy (GTDB): domain Bacteria; phylum Hydrothermota; class Tepidihabitantia; order SM23-42; family SM23-42; genus SOIY01. Next base: position 18,721 of record JAGMEL010000206.1, read on the forward strand.
TTGCCAATTTCCATCGGGGTGCTCCTGGAAAAGCGCTTAATCTATTTAAAAGGGCGATCCAACTCGGCAAAAGATTGAAGAGTAATGATATACTTTCGCAGGGCTATCTGAATTTGGGTTGCCTTTTAATGAACATGAAAAAATACAAAGAGGCATTAGAATATCTTAATAAATCGATAAAAATAAAAGAGAAAATAGGCGACTGGGAAAACGTACTTGGAGCATTAATAAATATCGGCAATATCTTCATTGCTAAGGGAGAATATTCAAAGGCTTTATCCCACTTTAAAAGGGGCACTGTTATAACTGAAAAAACTAAAAACCTACCATTAAAAGCAGGCTATCACTTCCCTCTTGGTCAACTATATTATTATATGGGATCTTATACCAGCGCATTAAATGAATTGCAAAAATGCTTAGAGATTCAAGAGCGAATGGGTGAGAAAGTAGAAATGACGAGTATCTTTGTGATGTTGGAAAAAATTTATCTTGAGCAAGGGAATTATGACAATGCGATTGAGATCAGCAATAAAGGATTAAAGGTTGCAAAAGATATCGGCAACAAATTGTATGAGATAAAACTACTACACTGTTTACTACATATCTATAATGCAATTGGTGCATTTAAAAAAGCAAAGAACTTAATAAAATTTATTCTGGAACAAGAAAACATAGATGATTTTACAAAAGCCGAATGTCTGAGATTGAATACAGACATGGCAATAAAAGGCAGTAGTCAAGAAGAAGAACAATTGAATGAGGCGATAAATATTGCAGCGTCGACAAAAGAAGACAGCATTGATGAAAAAAGAGAAAAATCATTTTTTTATCTCTTCACCTCTCAAACTTATCTTTTAAAACATAAATTAAAAGAGGCAAGGCACTTTTACGAAGCAGGTAATAAAAGGGCTCTCTTAATTAAACAAAAATTACCCGATGCATTATCTTTATATATCAAAGGAAGATTAGAATTTGAATCAAAGGAATATTTGGGCGCTGAGCATGCATTCCACTATTTTAAAAGGGCAAAGACACTTTTTGACAAGATGGAAATAAAAGAATACCAGTGGCGCACCAATTTCCTTTTTGGACAGTGCAAAACACAATTAGGCGAGCAAAAAGAGGCGATCTCTTTGTATGAAGAGGCGCTCAAAATCCTTGAAGACTTGCATTCTTCGATTAAAAACAAAAGCCTTAAGCAGGCATTTTGGTCTCATCCTGATAGAAAGGAATTCTTCAAATTTATTGATGAATTAAGATAAACGCAGTTCGCTTCTGCATCCCACTTAAACAAAATTTCCTCTCCCCCCCCACACTCGACTGTTCTTTTCGAGCTTATCCAGAAACCAACTCCAGAGTCTTGACCACCGCCCTATTTTTGTTATAATAATATGTATTGCAAATAAAAGGAGGTAAACCATGAATATGAAGAAAATATCTAAAAACGTAGCAGGCATATCCATTGTTGTTCTTGTAGTATATTTACTGGGTGGATGTGCAACCATCTTTAAAGGAAGTCATAACATGGTAGACTTTAGTTCAAATCCAGCGGGTGCGAAAGTGTATGTAAATGGCGCATTAAGAGGAACAACACCAATTAATCTAAAGCTAGAGTCGAAAAAGACTTACACAATTGAGTTCAAAAAAGATGGTTTTGAAACACAGACGTATACTATAACCAATCACGTCGGAGTTGGCTGGATTGTTCTTGATGTCTTGTTTGGTCTTATTCCAGTTATAGTAGATGCTGCAACTGGTGCGTGGTATGAGCTTGATCAAGATGCAGTAAATGCAGTTTTAGAAGAGCAACAATAAAACGAATACAATAACAATAATGAGTGACAAGAAAAAGAGATTTGTAGTATGGTAATAAACTGTAGAAAAATGCGGGATTTCGAGAAGAAATTATTGAAAAAAGAAAAAATAAATATAAAACGCAATTTTTTGATTGTTGATGCCTTATATAAAGAAGCGGTTACACTTGGCGCACTGCCATTAAAAGATCCTCTTGAGGGCATAGACATTGCTATAAAAATTGCAAGGGTAGTAAATAGTGTTTCAAAACCTGCTTAAAAAAATTGCACGGAGTTTAGAAAAAACTTCTATCCCGTATATGGTAATAGGTGGACAGGCAGTACTTCTCTATGGCGAGCCACGATTAACTAAGGGTTTTGATAGATCATTAAACGAAAACTTCTTAGAAGTTTTCAAGAAAATAAAAAAGGATATAAAATGAAACATTTCCGCCGCATTGTGTTTTTTATAACAAACATTCTTTTATTGTCAGCCTTGACTATTCAATTATTGTTTGCTGATAAACCATCTACACATTCACTTGAATCCATACAAAAAGATAGTCTCATGTTCACCGAAACCTGGCGATTTGGCATTTTCGGTCGGAGAATTGGAGCCAACGGGCTGCTGGTTGCAGATATCGATGATGACGGTACAC
>JAGMEL010000207.1 GCA_023128195.1 Caldifarciminota bacterium
AGCCTTTACTACAGAATTTCGGAGGAAGATTAGACCGACTCAACTATGAATTGAGCCAGTATGATATTGATTTCACAGAAATACAGGTATTGGAAAATCAAGAGGGGTTTGTCCTCGATTTAGGCCTGAATTTTCTGGATTGGACCCTGCTCTCTGAGCAAAAGCGTATTGCCAATGAGCGCTTAAACCTGGCACAGGAGCAGTTGCAACAGACAAGGAGAAAACGGCAAGCAAATCTGGTGGACAAGGTAGATGTTTTACGAACCGAGGATGCAGCCAGGATTGCCAATCAGAATATCGTATTGATCCAATCCCAGTTCAAATCAAAACAGGCAGAATTAGCTGTTCTTGCCCAGTCTCAAGAAATCTACAACCTCAACCCGGAATTTGATCTATATACCCTGGAAACTCTACCAACACTTGATGATGCGGTTTCCCAGTTAAAGGAGAAATCTAGAATCCTCAGAGCTCTTGGTGTACGTCGTGAACAGCTTTCTCACCTTAGCAAAGGTTATACAGAAACCAAACGTCCCCAGCTCTTTCTAAGCATTGGAACTGGGCTACAGAGTGGAGATGAGGAATTTTCCAATTCTTTTGACCTTGATAAACCTGATGTATTAGTTGCACTTGATTTCCATTATCCCTTTGGTAATCGAACTGCAAAATCAGATATTGCAAAGACAGATCTCGAACTCATACAAATTGAAAAAGATATTGAGAATGTATCATTAAATCTTGAAGCTGGCGTGAGAAACTTACTGATTTCGATAAAAGAAATGGAAAAGGTGCTTGTGCTCAACCAGGAACAAATAGAATCAGCTAAAGCAAAAACCAGGGAAGAGTTACGTTTGTATAATCAGGGTCGTGGTATACTCACGTTTGTAATACAGAGCAGGGATAATGAAGAGCAGGCAAAACTGACCTATGCACAAAATGCAGCCAACTATCACAAATTAATTCTTCAGTACCGTGCCCTTATGGACGAGCTTTTTACTAAATAGGAGGATTAACCATGAGTTCATTCTTTAAATTTTTTGCTGAACGTCATACCCTGGCAAATCTCATCATTATCATGACAATTCTACTTGGCGCGAATACATTACTACAAATAAATCGTGATATGTACCCCAAGGTAGATTTTGGTATCATGACAATCAAGACGATTTATCCAAATGCTTCACCTGAAGACGTAGAGTTAAATGTCACGAATAAGATCGAAGAAGAATTAAAAAATGTTACTGGTATTGAACGTACGACATCAGTTTCAATGGAAAATGTATCCTTTGTCATGGCAGTTATTGATATTGATGCAAAGGATCAGAACAAAGTCAAGGACGATATCAGGGAAGCAGTAGCAAGGGTGGCGGATTTGCCCGCCGAGATAACGGATGCCCCAAAGATCGATGAGATGAGTACGACATCCCATATCCCGGTGATTGAAATAGGTCTTTCTGGTGAGATTCCTTATGGAGAGTTAAGGGAATATGCTAAGCGTCTTGAGAAAAAACTGAGGGATATTCCCGGTGTAGGAAAATTAGAGAAATTTGGGTATCAAGCAAGAGAGATTAAAGTAGAGGTCTCTCCTCAAGCCCTTAAACAATATCAAATCCCTCTGAGAGAAATTATCATGGCAATTCAGGGGCGCAATATCCGCACAACTGCCGGCACTTTTGAATCGTATACAAGTGAAAAGAACCTTGTCACACTGGCTCAGTTCCAGGATCCTTATGAAATAGAAAATGTTGTTGTGCGCTCGACCTTTGAAGGTCCACTTATCAAAATAAAAAACCTTGCCATTATAAAGGATGGTTTCGAAGAAGAACGGGTGATGTCTCGTATGAATGGTAAGCCGGCAATCAGTTTTGTAGTATATAAAAATGAATCTGCCGATATCATCAGAACATGCGATGCGATCAAAGAATTAATTGCTGAAGAGCAAGAAAACCTTCCCAAACAAGTAGAGATTCAGCATTCAGCAGATCTATCAAAGTATGTCCGCAATCGTTTTAATGTGGTAATGACGAATTTATTTATTGGTCTTGTTTTTGTAATAATCATTTTGACCTTTTTTCTCAACATTCGAACTTCTTTCTGGATCGCCATGGGTATACCTGTATCTTTATTAGGAGTTATCTTTTTGTTACCCTTTTTCGATGTTTCCCTGGATAGTATTACGCTCTCATCAATGATTCTTGTTATTGGTATTATTGTTGATGATGGCATTATCATTGCTGAAAATATATACCAACGTAGAGAAAAAGGAGACCCACCACTAAAAGCAGCTGTCGAGGGTATTCGAGAGGTCTTTCGTCCTGTTTTAACAACAGTACTCACGACCTTTTTGGCTTTTGCACCTATGTTCTTTATGTCTGGTCGATTCGGGAAATTTATTGTGGTAATTCCTCTTGTCGTTAGTTTAGCACTATTTATTTCCCTTTCCGAAGCAGTCATCGCATTACCCGCACATTTGCTCCCAGGCTTGCGACGGGTTCAGAAAAAATCTTCTACAATGAGCCGAAAATGGTTTGAATTCCTGAAAGAACGCTACAGGAAAATTGTATTTCGCTTTTTAAAATGGCGATATCTTATTGTATCAGTATTTGCAGTAATTCTTATTATAGCACTCTGGTATGGCATGACCCAACTGAAATTCATACTTTTCCCTTCAAAAATGGCTTCGGATTTTTATGTGCTAATAGAACTACCAATAGGAAATTCGCTTGAGGCATCATCTGACAGGGTAAAAGAGATTGAGGAATTAATACTCGGTTTACCCAAGGAAGAACTTGAATCATTTGTCACACGTATAGGTCATAACCCCTGGCTTGAGACAGAAAGTGAGAACTATGCTGCGCTGGCAGTAAGTCTTACTCCTTATGCTACACGTGAGCGGACTGCTGATGATATTGTTGAAGCGCTTAGACACGAAACAGACGAAATGGAAGGTTTTGTAAGTATTTCATATTTAATCGAGACCGGGGGTCCACCTGTTGGCAGACCAATAAGCATAGGAATTGCCGGAATCAATGACAGCTTTAGAAAAGAGGTTGCAGATTCTTTGGAAGCGTTTTTGAACAATATTCAAGGTGTGAAGGATGTCCAGCGAGATGATAAATCAGGTAAGGACCAGGTAGAAATTAAGGTCAACTATGACAAACTGGCACGACTCGGACTAACTGTAGCAGATATTGCACAAAACGTGCGCATTGCCTATGATGGTGAAGTTGTAACGAGTGTGCGTTACGCAGATGAAGATGTCGATTTCCGAATAATATTAGATGAAAAATCTCGTAAGCGAGTAGATTACATACGAGAACTCCCAATCCCGAATCGTCAGGGCAGACTCATTCCATTAAAAGAAGTTGCCCGGCTTAAAACAGGTCCTGGTCCTGCAGATTTTCGGCATTACAAAGGAGACCGGACCACAACAATTGAGGCTGATGTTGATCAAAATATTATAACCGCCCTGAAAGCAACCAATATGGTCTTTGACCACTTTAACCTGGATAAAGATTGGCCAGGCACGCGTTTTATCGTAGGTGGTGAGGTCATGGAAACTGAGGAGTCAATGGCAAGTTTAATAAAAACATTTATAATCGCTATTATAGCAATCTATTTTCTTTTGGTACTTTTGTTCAATTCTTTTACCCAACCCTTCTCAGTCATCGTAGCGATCCCTTTTGGTGTTGTCGGTGTGATTATTGCTTTTGCATTACACGGTGAACCCATGAGTTTTGTCGGGATGCTGGGCGTGGTCGGACTTGCCGGTGTCGTTGTTAACGATTCCCTTGTTTTGGTTAATCATATAAATCGATTAAAACGCGAAAAACAAGGTGAAAATCTTTTGACCCTGGTTGCACAGGGAACTGCCAATCGATTTCGTGCGGTTATATTGACCACACTCACAACAGTTGCCAGTCTTATACCTCTTGCCTATGGTCTTGGCGGATCAGACCCGTTCATGGCTCCTACTGCACTGGCACTCGGTTATGGTCTATTATTTGCTACACCCCTGACCCTGGTACTTGTGCCGTGTCTCTATGTTGTGCAGAATGACGTGAAAAGACTTGCGGCCAGAATATTCAGGAAGTAAAAGGAAACAGGCTACTTTTTACTGATAAATTTTACGGACTGAGTTTATGGATTTGATCCCATATCATCAGTCTTGACATAACCGCGTTTGCTCAGTATGATATATTCCTTAGATAGAATATTCTGATATTTAATCCAGGAGGTTTATGGCAAACTGTCCAGAGTGTGGAAAAGAAATACCCGAGGGGCAAAAGGAATGTCCGTCCTGTGGTATAAGAACAACGAATCTTGGTGTTAAGGTTGAAGCCCATATTAATCTATTGAAGAAAAAAATTGAAAAAGAACCATCAAATACAAAGCTTCATATTGACCTCGGGAAATTATATCAAAAACACGATTTCCTCAACGAAGCACTGAGCGAGTATCAAAAAACCGTAAACATTGACACCAACAATTTTGATGCACAAATCAGATCTGCGCATCTATACCTTAAATTCAAGGAACTCGGAAAAGCAGAAAAAGCATTCCGCGCTGCGCTGCATATTGATCCAAAATCCGCTGAGTCCCTTATTGGGCTTTTCCGTACTTATTATCTTCAAAATAGAACAACGGAAGCGATTGTGCTTGGTGAAAAAATTGTGCAGTCTAAACCTAAGAATGTAGAGTTTCATGTGTTATTGAAAAACCTATATAATCGAAAAGGTGACAAAGAAAAAGCTTTGATTGTACTGCATAAATTGGAAGCACTCACTCCAAACAATAAAGAGGTTATTAAAGAAGTAGCACTCCACTACAAAAAAGATAACAATATGAAAAAAGTGATTGAATACTACAGCAAAATGCGGGATATTGAAGCTGAAGATCTCGATTTAGGTTTCCAAATTGGTAAATATTACTATGAAAATCATGAATACGACAAGGTGATTGAACATCTAGATGACCTGTTCAAGAAAAACAGCATTACGCCAAAAATGGATGCTATGTTACGCACTTACCTGGCACTTGCTCATTTTAACAAAGGCAATATTCCTGATGCCAAGAATCTCGTTGATAAAATGCTGCCATCTAATGCACTGCACATGGACAAAACAACACAAAAGAAACTCGCCTCGCTTTTCTTCAAAATCGGTCAAGACGATCTCCAAAGCAATAGAATGAAGGAAGCAATTACCTTTTTCGAAAAAGCTGTCAGCTATGACAAAGAAACCATAGAGTATAGCAAAATGCTGGATAAAATAAAAAATGAAGTAGTCCTTTCAAATAAAAAGATTTCGAAAAAAACATCAATGATCGCTTTAGGTGCAACCGGCGCATGTGTTCTTATAGTATTAGTGTGGATATTAACACATAACAAACTTATCATGCAAGTCGAACCCGCGGAAGATATTGCGGTTCTTATTGATGGACAACCCGTGAAGACTCAAGTTGAAAAGTCAGGGATTCTCCTATCGCCCGTGCTCTTGATAGGCAAGCACGACATTGTTATTGAAAAAGCAGGATACGAGAAATGGCAGGGTTCGATGAATATAGGAATCGGCAGACGAGCCAGGCTCGTGGTCGAATTAGTCCCAATTTATTACTTCCTGCAGCTGACATCAGTGCCAAAGGGTGCATTTGTGATGATTGATGGACAATTTGTCGGAAAAACACCCTTTACCTCAGATCAAATATTGGCGTGTCCCCATGTAATTGAGATAGAACATGATGGTCACGCAACGTGGCGCGATACATTAACGGTCACTGAAAACGATTCAGTTGATCTGGGCGTTATCAGTTTGAAAAACCTGGCGGGTAAATGGCACGGAAAAATAGGTACGGATAGCTACGCCTATAATGCTGCCTTCAACATGACAATAAAACAAACAAATGCGGATTTGACTATTAAATATTATCATCAGATAAGAGAAGACTGTTTGTATACTGGTAAGATTAAAGGTCAAATAAAGAAAGACGAATTCTATGCGGAAGGTGATATAACATACAGATATATAAAGGTGTTCTATTTGGCACAGACAAAAAAGAACATTGTAATGCGAGGGAAAATTTCTGATAATTGGGAGCGAATCGAAGGCAAGTATTCTATTGAAGGCATTGCGGAACAAAATTGGTGGGCAGATCTCAAGCCGTAGTTAATGCCAGGTTGAGACGCGATGGGGTCAAATCTCTAGGGCGTGTTGCCCAAATCGAATTCAGGCATGTGAAATTCTAAAATGTCATTACGAGAAGCGCAGCGACGAAGTAATCTCATGAAATATAATGAGATTGCCACACCCCGACCATTACAATTCTTAATGGTCGGGCTTCGCAATGACAAAAAGAGATTTGGGCAACACGCCCTAGAGATTTGACCCCACTGTTTTGCTCTTCTGCATTACAAAAAAAACTGAACCATGATATTTGGGATTCTTTTTAAATTCATCTACCTCATGCTGTTCTTTGTCTAATAGAACAAGCGCATCAGGATCACCACGATATTTTTTGCAAAGCTTTTGAATTCGTTTTTCCAGTGGGCAATAATATTCATTCCACCAGATGTCCTCAGGTACTACAAAATGTTCTATGAGCTTATAGCCACACACAGGAATAGTTTTCAATTTTTTGGGTATTTCACTTACCTCATCATGGACTACTAAAAATCCATTGGGTTTAATAAATCGACGCCACTCTTGTAAACCTTTTTCAAAACCTATTACAAATATCGCACCCTCTGTCCAGATGATGTCGAAGGTTTTATCAGGGAACTTCATATTTAATAATGAACATTTCATTGTCTTAACTCGTTCTGTAAAACCAGCCTCTTTGATTTTCTTTGTAAGTTTATTGAGTAGAGATTGGTCAATATCGATTCCTATTATCTCACCCTTACTTAATCTTGCAAGTTCCAGGGTCGGGACTCCAGAGCCACAGCCAATATCAAGAATGCGGGGTTTTTCCAATTTAGGGAGCATTTGAAAAGCTTTTGTAGTGTACTTATTAAAACTGTGTCTTAGAAGATCGTGATTTAGCTCCAATAATATATCTTTCTCCATTGCTCTAAAAGATAACGAAGAAAACGTATTTGTCAACGCCAAATTTTCAATTCTTGATTTTTCCCGGAATTGTATTATAATCGTAATATGAGCAGAAAAATTAAAAAGCAAATATACTCGTGGGCTCTTGTGATTATTGTTGTCCTATTTTTAAGGGCAACCTTTGTTGAGGCTTTTATGATTCCAACCGGCTCAATGGAATCAACACTACTTATTGGCGACGCTCTTCTGGTAAACAGATTTATTTATGGAATTAACATCCCCTATACGCAAATCCCTCTTATACCAGGACGCATGCCTGATAAAGAAGAGATAGTTGTTTTTCAATATCCTTTTGAAAATAAGAGTGTGGTAAAAAGATGTATTGCAACTGAAGGTGATACTGTAAAAATTGTAAATAAAGAAGTATATCTCAACGGCAACAAACTCCTTGAACCATATGTTTATCATAGAGACCACAGAATCTTCTCAGGTATAAAATTCGAAGAGAAACTTTATCAAAAATTATGGGAAAATGCAAAGTTTTTTAACTATGTAGAAAGTCCAGGATATACAAGAGACAATTTTGGGCCTGTGGTCGTACCCAAAGATTGCATTTTTGTAATGGGTGATAATCGTGATAATTCACTCGATTCAAGATTCTGGGGTCCGCTCCATAAAAAATATTTTATGGGTAAACCACTCTTCATCTATCTCTCCATTGATATCGGTGGCGAGGCTTCAAATATTTTAGAAGTACTCAAGTTCTGGCGTTGGAAAGGGATTAGATTAAATAGATTCGGTAAGGTTATAATATAAAATAGATACCATAAAACCAACCTTTATTCATCTACCTCCATCCGTTTTCATCTCTTGATTTGTGTCTTATTATGAATATAATACATTAATAATGTATCGAATCAGAGGTAAGACTTTAGATATTAGAAGCAAAACGGAAAGAACCAACTTTTTACTTATAATATAGGAGAATTTATGAAAAAATTTTTGGTTATTTTGTTAATTTCTTATGCCATCTGTTTTGCTCAGGAAACAGGTGCAAGATATTTAATTATCACGCATGACAATTTTTATGATGCAATCCAACCACTTGCTGACTGGAAGCATAAAAAGGGTATGAGAACAAAGGTCGTAAAACTATCTGAAACTGGATCATCAGCAAGTCAAATTAAAGATTATATAGAAGATGCCTATAATAACTGGCAAATACCACCAGAGTTCTTATTATTGGTCGGTGCACCTAACTATTTACCCTTGCCCCAGATAAGTAATATCTATACAGACAATTACTATACTAATATGGACGCAGATATTTATAATGAAATCCTCTCGGGCAGATTGACCGTGCATAACACAACTGAAACACAAACAGTCGTAAATAAGATATTATTATATGAAAGAA